>CAUREJ010000025.1:0-30701 GCA_963523735.1 uncultured Capnocytophaga sp. | reverse complement strand
AAATTAGCAAATTAGAAAATTAGCAAATTAGAAAATTAGCAAATTAGAAAATTAGGAAATTAGGAAATTAGAAAATTAGGAAATTAGCAAATTTTAGTCATTAGTCATTAGTTGATAGTCGTCGTAAGGGGGAATTAGCAAATTAGAGAATTTGCTAATTATTAATTATTTTGTACCTTTGCCCAAAATAATTATCTATATGTTAGCAGAAGCATCGCTTACAGGGTTTGTTAAAACCCTCTTAATCATAGTGTTAGTAATATGGAGCTTGCGAATTTTATTTCGCTGGGCGGCTCCTTATATGCTGCGTTTTTTCCTTAATAGAGTGGGTAGGAAGATGCAAAATGAGTTTCAGAAGGCTCAAGAACAGTACTCACAAAACGCTTATGGGCAGTCTTCGTACGGACAAGCTACTGGCAGCAGTAATCCTTATAAAAACAACACTAATACTACCGCTAAAAACCCTAAAGCTACCAAACAAGTAGGTGAATACATTGACTATGAAGAAGTTTAATATCGTTATTCCGCATATTGTAATCATAGGGCTGTTTGCGGTGATAGCCCTTATCTTTTTTTATCCTGTTTTGCAGGGTAAAGGTATTTTTCAGAGCGATATTGCCCAATATACGGGTATGGCTAAAGAACGCAATGACTACAGGGCTACGGGTACCGAAAGCTACTGGACGAATAGTGCCTTTGGGGGTATGCCTACCTATCAGCTGGGGGCTCAGTACCCTAATGATTTTGTGAAGGAGTTGGACAGAACGCTGCGCTTTTTGCCTCGCCCTGCGGACTATCTGTTCCTTTATTTTATAGGCTTTTACGTATTGCTGTTGGTGCTGAAGGTGCACTACCGGAATGCCTTTATAGGGGCTATTGCCTTTGGGCTTTCGACCTACTTGATTATCATCTTAGGGGCAGGACATAACGCCAAAGCTCACGCTATAGCCTACTTTGCTCCGGTATTGGCGGGGATATTGTTGGTTTTCCGACAACAATACCTTGCGGGGGGGCTGCTGACTGCTGTTGCGCTTGCCTTAGAACTGTGCGCTAACCACTTCCAGATGACTTACTACCTGCTGCTGCTCATCTTGCTATTAGGCATAGGATTTTTGTATACGACTATCAAAGAAAAACAATGGGCGCACTTAGGCAAAACCGCGGCTACCTTGACTGGGGCTTTGCTGATAAGCCTGCTGTGTAATGCTTCACTGCTGCTCTCGACCAACGAGTACGCCCAGTGGAGCACTCGTGGTAAATCGACTCTTACCCTAACGCCTGAAGGGACACCTAAACCGCATACTAACGGACTTAACAAGGACTATATTACGGAATACAGTTATGGCAAAGCCGAATCACTAAACCTTGTTGTTCCACGCCTTTTTGGCGGATCAAACCACGAGGCTTTGGGCAAGGATAGCGAGACTTACCAATACGCTATGCAAACGCTTGTGCCACAAGGGATACCTGCTGAGCGTATAGATATGGTTTTCAAGGACTTACCTACTTACTGGGGCGACCAGCCCTTAGTAGCCGCTCCTGCCTACATAGGGGCAGTGGTGTTCTTTTTGTTTGTTCTGGGGTTATTTGTAGTAAAAGGCAGGCTAAAATGGTGGTTGGTAGCAGGCTCGGCAATGGCTTTACTGCTTTCATGGGGTAAAAACTTTGGCTTGCTTACCGACTTTATGATTGATTATTTCCCGCTGTACAATAAGTTCCGCGCGGTATCGTCGGTACAAGTGCTGTTAGAACTATGCGTGCCTGTACTGGCAATTATCGGTCTGCATAAATTTGTTACGATGCCCGAACAAGAACGCAAAAAGCCTTTGTTATACGCTGTTTACATAGGTATAGGGCTAATGGTTTTCTTGCTTCTGATCAAAAACTTCTTTAGCTTTACTGGAGCCAGTGATGCTGCTTACGCTCAGTATTTTGATGCTGATATTATGCAGAAAATAGTAGACGATAGGCGTAGCCTGTACACTGCCGATGTGTTGCGTTCGGCAGTATTCATATTGCTCACAGCGGCAGTTTTAGGGTTGTATCAGTACAAAAAAATTAGTCAATGGGGCTTGCAAATAGGGGTTTTGGCTCTTCTTTTCATCGATTTAGGCGGTGTAGCTAAACGCTATGTGAATAAGGATAGTTTTGTGGATAAATATCAGCTAAACAATCCGTTTGAAGCTACTCCTGCCGATACACAGGTGTTACAAGACAAGGATTATTACCGCGTGTACGAACCCGAAGTAGGGGTGAATGGGGCACGAACTTCGTACTTTCACCACTCGATAGGCGGCTATCACGCTGCTAAGCCTTTGCGCTTGCAAGAACTGTATGATTACCAAATAGCTCAGGGCAATAGGGAGGTGCTTAATATGCTGAATGTGAAGTATATACTGATGCGTAACGAGCAAAGACAAGTAGCCCATATTCTGAATGATGAGGCTTTGGGCAATGCGTGGTTTGTAAAGAAAATTACTTTGAAGGACAATGACGATGAGGTAATGCAAGGGCTTACTGACTTTAAGCCTTCGACCGAAGCACTGGCTACCCTTGCCGACCTGAAGACGATTCTTGCTACTGAGTATGTGGTAGATAGTACTGCTACTATTGCCTTAAAAAGTTATGCCCCCAATGCATTGGCGTACGAAAGTAATAACCCTAATGAAGGGCTGGCTGTATTTTCTGAAATGTATTACCCTTATGGTTGGAAAGCTACTATCGACGGCAAAGAAGTGCCTATCTATCGTGTAAATTACGCACTAAGGGCTATGGTAGTGCCTGCGGGACAACATCGGATAGATTTTGTTTTTGAACCTGCAATAGTACAAACGGGCAGTAAACTAACCCTTGCGGGAGGTATCTTGCTTTTGTTGTGGAGTATTGCCGGAGGGGTTATAGCTGTTAAAAGGAAAAAACGTGTTACCACGATATAAAGAAACCTCCGGTAAGTAGTACATATAGTTTTTTGATAGGAAAAACAGGTAAGGTGTGTTGCATAGCTTGATAGGAAATCCAGACTCCAAAATGCTCGGTAAAATAGTGTTTTAGGTCGATGTTATAAGCAAAACGAGGATTGGCTACATTGCTATCCCAACGAGAGTGCAAATAGCCACTGGTAGTGAGATTCCATTTTTTGGTAAAGAGGATTTTTAGTCCTAAAGCTACACTTGCTTTGATAGTACGTTGGTGCTTGGTATCATAAGGATAAGCTACTTCATCGGGTACGCCATCGGTATTCCAATATTCATATTCAAAAAACGAACCGAAGCCGCCAGTAAATAAAAAATGCTCTGACTGAACGAACCAGTAACGCGATAGGAGTCCGTTAGCTATGCGCAGTTGGAGTCCGCGAGTGGGTACCCAAACAGCTTCGGCAAAAGGGTATACCTCCCAACGTGGTTTGACTAAATAACGATATTCTAAATGGAAAAAGCCATTACTCACATTAACGACATTACCTACTGAGGTAATTTCTAACTGATTAATGAGAGTAATGGCTTTCTTTTTGCGCAATAATACGCTGATATTGGCATTGTTCTTTACTTGGAAAAAGTTTTGTTTTTCACTTTTGAAGTTCAGTTCGGGGGCTATAGTTCCTTGCCAAGTGCTATTGGTATCAATAGCAGGGGCTAAACTTTCGGTGAAGATAATTTGAGCTGTGAGGGGTGCTGTACACAAAAGCAGCCATACCCTCAAAAGATTAGAAATTTTCATCAAGACCTTTAATTTCGACGACGCGTTTGGTTTGTATACCTACATTATAACGAATAGCAAGCTGCATTAGGTGGTCGGAATCGACTAAAACGATTTTGTGAGCTGGGTTTTGACAGGCTTCGGCTTTGGCTTCGGGTGAAAAAGACGAGGTGGTGATAAAAACCCCTTTGTTAGTTCCTTTAAGGCTTAACGCTCCAATAAAATTACGTATATCCTTAGAAGTTACTTGCATTTCCCACTTTTTGGCTTGCATATATATTTTCACTATTCCTAATTCATCTTGATACATAACCCCCTCGATACCTTGCTTTTCTTGTTGCCCTATAACTTCAAAATTGGCAGAATCGACTCCTTTGTAACCTATCTTTTTTAGCAATTCTACTATAAAATACTCAAAGAAAGTCATAGGTTTGTTTTTGATGGACTGTAACAATTCAAATTTCAGTGATTGATAGAGCATAACGATAGCCTTACCGATGATAACTTCGGGAGTTTCATTTTGTATTTCGACCTCGATAGATTTGCTTTCGGGTAGGGCTTTGATATCGTTATTGAACATTGTTTCCCAAGCTTGAAACTGGTCGATATGGCGAAGGTAAGCCATATCCATATTTTTGGAACGCTCTTGTGAGAGAACTTGCTCACCAGCTTCGGTAATTTGGTAATAGCCTTTTAGAAAACTGGCTACCAATCCGGCTTGGTGTAGGTGATTGGCTGCCCAATCGATACGGTTACGGAAAAGAGACTGGTTACCATTGGGGATTTTTATTTTCATATCATCCATAGTGAGCTGGAAGTGCACACGTAGCATCTCGACTATTTGTTCGGTAGAATATACTCTCCCGTCGTGAATAGCCTCGAGAAAAGGATGCATTAGTTTTTGAAAATCAGGAATGTTCATTTTTTAGGTGTTAGAGGGTAGTGAATAACGATTGATTTTGGGTACAAATGTAGTGATTTTTTTTGGAATGAGCAAAATTAGCAGTCAGTTTTTAGAGGGGGTGTTTAGGCTTGGTAGTAAAAAGAGGAAGCAGAGAAAATAAAAAAAACAGATGGGATAAGTAGGAAAAACAAAAGAATTTTTTGTATATTTGCAGTGGTTTAGGAAGATAAAATGCTTATTTGCTATTTGGTAGATTAGTGTTTTGGTAAATTAAATTATTTGTAACTCACTGATTATCCACACTTAGCAGTATTCTTTAACACATAACGGAAAAGTTTAACTTTATTTTAACAGGCAGTTTGATTTTTTTTGTTTTACTTTGCTATTGGAAAAAGCGAGTTTCTGGCCCACTATAAACCTTTATTTTTAATCAACTAATATAGTTTTACTATGTCAATCAATGCCTTTATCATTTACCTGTCGGTAGAAATGAAGTATTCTATCCACACGGTTGAGGCTTACAAGCACGACCTTAGGGCTTTTGAACGTTATGTTAAGAGCGAATATGAGAAGAAGGAGGAAGATTGTCCTTTGGAGCGAGCAGACCAAGAAGACATTAAGAAATGGATTATTAGTTTGTCGAATCAATCAATATCTTTCAGAAGCATCAACCGAAAATTGTCAGCATTAAAATCGTACTATACTTTCTTGAAGAAGACAAAACAGATAGAAGTTAGTCCGTTTGAGAGGGGGATTTTTATGTTGAAGACTGAGAAGAAGCAGAAATTGCCCTTCTCGGAAGCTGAAATTGAGAAAGTACTTTCGTACTTTTCGAGCAAGAGTTCATTTGATGAGTTGCGAGATCGCGCTGTTATTGAGACTCTTTACGCCACAGGCATACGCCGCACGGAATTGGCTAACTTAAAACTTTCGGACTTAGATTTGGAACAGCATTTGCTGAAAGTTAGCGGGAAAGGTAGCAAGGAACGTTATATACCCATCATTCCGGAGTTGGAGAATACGCTTAATGAATATCTTAAAATAAGAGCTGAGATAGCAAATAAGAAGAGTGAAGATTTTTTATTTTTGGTTAAGAACGGTAAGAAAATCTATCCGACTCTTGTTTATAAAATAATTCATTCGTATTTTAGTGCTGTTACAACAAAAAAGAACGTGAGTCCGCACGTACTACGTCATTCATTTGCAAGCCATTTGTTGGACAATGGTGCTGATATTAATACTGTAAAAGAGCTGTTAGGACATTCGAGCCTTTCATCGACCCAAGTGTATACTAACACGAGTTTGGTAGAGCTTAAGAAGCAGTATAAAAAAGCACACCCACGAGGAGAAGCTGCTGATAAAAATGAATAAATAAATGGTTTAACCTTAAAATTATAAACATTATGAAAGTACACGTACACCCTGTAGATTTTACAGTTGACCAAAAGTTGGTTGACTTTATCCAAAAAAAGATGGACAAACTTGATAACTTTTACGACCGCATTATTGAGGCCGATGTGCACTTAAAGTTGGACAATACCACTGCCAAAGAGAATAAAATAGTGGAAGTGAAAGTACATATCCCTGGTGAAAGCCTTGTGGTAAAGAAACAGTTTAAGACCTTTGAAGAGGGTATTGATAGCTCAATAACTCCGCTTGAGAGAATGCTCTTGAAGCACAAAGATAAACGTTAATTTTTTGTTAAAGGTCTTTTTAGTTAAAAAATTTGCCGTATCTTTGCGGCGTTTTATTGTACAATTAATTTAATTAAAGATGAAAAAAAGCATTTTAGTTTTGGCTTCATTGGTTATCACTGGAGTCTCTGCACAAGACTATAATAAATGGTCTATTGACGTAAATGGAGGGTTAAATAAACCTGTTACTCCATTATCAAGTGGTTATGCTACAAGCACACCAAGCTTATGGGGTGCAAATGTAGGTGTTCGTTATATGTTGAACAACAAATTTGGTCTTCGTTTAGGAGCTGGATATGATTCTTTCAAAGAAAAGAAAGATACTAATAAGTTTGCTTCACGCTACTGGAACGTAAGCCTACAAGGATATGGTAACTTAGGCCGTGTTCTTAGCTTTGAAGATTGGACAAGTGATATTACCCTTTTAGTACACGCTGGTGGTGGATATTCTCAATTAAGAAGTGATTATCTTGGAGATAAAGCTGACCAAATGCTTTTCGCTACTGCGGGTGTTACCCCTGAAATACGCCTTTCTAACCGTATTTCATTGTTACTTGATGCTTCATTGTACGTAAATGCTCGTCAAAATCGTACTTACGATACTTTTGGTGTTGCAAGACGTCGTGGTGTTCAAGGAGCTCACGTTACTGGTACTATTGGTTTGAACATTGCTCTTGGTAAACAAGACAAACACGCTGACTGGGTTGTTTCAGCAGCTAACAAAGATGAAGATGTTGCTAAACGTGTTGCTGACCTTGAAAACAGCATTGCTGACTTGAAAGATAAAGTAGGTAACAAACAAGATAAGATGAACGATGCTAATGGTAATGGCATTCCTGATGAAATTGAAAACTACTTGAATAACAACTACCAAGCTAAAGGTGGTGCTACTACCAATGGCGGTACTGTTAATAGTGGTGTAATTGCTGAACTTATCCAAAAAGGTTATGTAAGCGTTTACTTTGATTTCAACTCATCTAAACCTCAAACAGCTTCTACTTGGGCTATGGATATCATTGTTAAGTATATGAAAGAAAATAGTGACGCTCAAGTTACTATCAGTGGTTATGCTGATGAGTTAGGAGGTACTAACTACAACACTACCTTGTCTCAAAAACGTGCTAACGCTGTTAAAGACATCTTAGTAAAAGCTGGTATCAGCGGATCTCGTATCTCTGTTGAAGGTAAAGGTGAAGATACTTCTGTTGATAAAAACTCTTCAGGAGCTCGTCAGATTGCACGCCGTGCTACTTTCAATTTGAAATAAGCAGATAGTAAAAGAATATAACGAACTTAAAATAAAAGAGGTTGCTTTTTAGCAGCCTCTTTTTTTATCTAATTATCAGATATTTACTTCTTTCTTACTTTACTAATATGTTTCATATTATGACAACTTTTTGCTTACTTGCAGTAAATATTAGAATTTTACAGCTGTAAAAGTTAATTAGCTTTTTTGTGTGTTCTTTGAAATATTGGGTTCAAAAAAAGAGGCATTCAAAAGAATACCTCTCTATTATCTGTTATTAATGATTACTATTTTACTTCTGTACCATTGGCAATATTATCGGTATCAGGGTTAATGAAGGAGTATTTGCCTTCGGCATTCTCTACCATAAGTATCATTCCGTGACTTTCTACACCACGCAGTTTGCGAGGAGCAAGATTAGCTAATACAGTTACTTTTTTCCCTATAATTTCTTCGGGAGTAAAGCTTTGAGCTATACCTGAAACAATAGTGCGTTGGTCAATACCTGTATCTACTTTTAAAACTAGAAGTTTGTCGGCTTTAGGCATTTTTTCAGCAGAAAGAATGGTACCAATACGTATGTCCATCTTAGCAAAATCATCATAAGAAATGATTTCTTTTTGAGGAGTAACTTGGTTTTGGACATCGGTTTGAGTTTCTTGCTTATTGGCTTGCTTGGTATTCTCTAAACGTTGTAGTTGTTTTTCGATAGCTTCATCATCAATCTTTTCAAAAAGGAGCTGAGCATTGCCTATCTGCTGTCCTGCTTTGAGAAGCTGGGTAGAATTGTTTTTGGCACTATTCCAAGTAGTGTTATCAAGCTGTAACATCGCTTTGAGCTTAGCAGAAGTGAAAGGTAAGAAAGGCTCACTGGTAATAGCCAACGCTGTAGCTATTTGTAGGGCTACATACATTACTGTTTTTACACGCTCAGGGTCGGTTTTGATGAGTTTCCAAGGTTCTTCATCAGCTAAGTATTTGTTACCTAAGCGAGCAATGTTCATCAATTCTTGTTGTGCTTCGCGAAAACGGTAACGCTCTAACGACTGCTCTATCTTTTCAGTAAGTTCAGTTATTTGGGCAAGAGTCTCGCTATCGACTTCTTTAAAGTTTGCAGGCTGTGGTACAACTCCTTCATAGTATTTTTGGGTAAGTACTATTGCCCTATTGATAAAATTCCCAAAGATAGCTACAAGCTCATTATTATTGCGAGCTTGAAAGTCTTTCCAAGTAAAGTCATTATCTTTGGTTTCAGGGGCATTGGCAGTGAGGGCGTATCGGAGTACATCTTGCTGATTTGGAAAATCTTGCAAATACTCGTGCAACCATACCGCCCAGTTTTTGGAGGTTGATAGTTTGTTACCTTCTAAGTTCAGAAACTCATTAGCAGGTACGTTAGTAGGAAGTATAAAGCTACCTTCAGCCTTGAGCATAGCAGGGAAGATAATACAGTGGAATACAATATTATCTTTCCCGATGAAGTGTACCAGTTGGGTATTAGGGTCACACCAATAGGGTTCCCAGTCTTTACCTTCGCGGGCAGCCCATTCTTTAGTAGAAGAAATGTATCCTATAGGGGCATCGAACCAAACATAGAGAACCTTCCCTTCGGCACCTTCAACAGGTACAGGGATACCCCAATCGAGGTCACGAGTTACAGCACGTGGCTTAAGTTCGTCGTCTAACCAACTTTTTACTTGTCCGTACACATTAGGTTTCCAGTCGGTTTTATGACCTTCTAATATCCATTTTTCTAAGAACTCTTGATAACGATTAAGGGGTAAGAACCAGTGTTTGGTAGCTTTTAAGGTAGGTTTAGTACCTGTAATAGACGACTTAGGGTCGATAAGGTCGGTAGCATTAAGAGAGCTACCACAACGCTCACATTGGTCACCATAAGCTTCGGTATTACCACATTTAGGACAGGTCCCAATCACAAAACGGTCGGCAAGGAATTGGTGTGCTTCTTCATCGTAAAGTTGTTCGGATATCTCTTCGATAAAATCACCTTGTTCATAGAGTTTTTTGAAGAAGTCGGAAGCTGTTTGGTGGTGGATAGGTAATGAAGTACGCGAATAATTATCAAACGAGATACCAAAATCGGCAAAGGATTGTTTGATAATAGCGTGGTACTTATCGATAATAGCTTGTGGAGTAGTGCCTTCTTTTTTAGCTTTGATAGAAATAGCTACGCCGTGTTCATCACTTCCGCAAATAAAAGCTACATCATTGTTTTTTAGGCGTTGATAGCGGGCAAAAATATCGGCAGGCACATACACTCCTGCTAAGTGACCTATGTGAATAGGACCATTAGTATAGGGCAGTGCTGCTGTAATAGTATAACGTTTTGACATCTTTTTGTTTTATTATAAGTTCTGAACGGCAAAGGTACAAAACAATTATCAATTATCAATTAATTTTCATAAAAAGGTACATTGATATCAAAGATTTCTTGTAATAGCTGCTCGGTATACTGGCTGTAAAGAGCTAGCGTGTGGGCTGTAATATCCTCATCTTTTTGCCTATCAATATAGGTGTGGAAAGGCATTAGTCCGTGTTGTAAGCGCTTAAATGAAAAATTAGCTACACGCATTGTTTCATCTATTTTAAGATGTTTGGTAATCATATAAGCATAGGTGAGCAACTGGAAGGCTTTGCCATACTTAATATCGGTAATAAGGTTTTCCCAATCCTTAATACGTACATCGGTAGGTTCTACTACTCCAGTTTTATAATCGATGATATAAAGTATACCATCACGCCTATCTACACGATCGATAAACCCTTTGAGGTTTATAGGGAAGGACAAATTAGAAGTGTGAAAAGGCACTTCTATTTTTTGTTCTAAATAGAGAGGTATTATTTCGGTACCTTTTTTTATTTCAGCAAGTTCTATAGCTAAAAAACTATGAATATACTTTTCAATCACATTAAAGATAAGCCAATTCTTACCTTTCTTAAAATCATTATTTTTGTACTCCTCTTCAAAACGACTATTGATAGTTTCATTTACTAAAGGCTGCATTTTCTTAATACTTTCTTCAGTAAGTACTCTATTTAAGTAGGGCTTGTACAAATCTTCAAGGGTTCCGTGTACAATGTTACCAAAGGTTCGCGCTTCAATAGTTTCTTCTACCTCACGTTCTTCATAAACGTGTAGCACATTTTGTTCATAGAAAGTCATTGGATTCCGTATATAGGTAGTTAGAGCTGAAGGAGAGAAACCATTCTTAGCTAATTCTTTTAGGGTTTCAAGTACAGAGTCTGTCTTTTCGATAGTAAGAGGAGACAAGGAAACCGGATATACCTCAGGAGCTGTAATCTGGTGTACTACCTTGTGATTAGGTAATTTTTCAGCTAAGAGTTGGAGTATAAACCTGCTTTTTTCTTTGCTTTTAAGGCTATTCATCTCGGTATCATAGAATAGGTGTACCTGTTTAGCCCTTTGCAGAATGCGGTAAAAATTATAACTATACACAGCATCACGTTCTTTAAAGGTAGGGAGTTCTAACTCATATTTAACATCGTAAGGAATGAGAGAGTTTTCGCTTTTACCCAAAGGCAATACCCCTTCATTTACAGAGGTAATAATCACACGCTCAAAATCTAAACTACGACTTTCAAGCACGCCCATTACTTGCAAACCTTCTAAAGGCTCACCACGGAAGTTAAGAGCAGTTTTTTGCAACACATCTAAGTAGAAATGGTAAAGTGTTTTTACCGAATCAATATAGCCATACTGCTCTTGTAACTGTTTCAGCTGGTTAAATAATTGGTAGAAACGATAGGCATACTCTTGAGTCAGGCGGTGGGTATTATCAGGGTTGGTATGTTCTTTTAGCTTATAGATAATAGCAATAGCATTGCTAATAAGAGTATTGATGAAGGGCTTGCCTTTCCCTTCGGGAAAAAGAAGGTTAAGCAACTCGTGTTCGGTTTCGGGCACTACCTCAAAGAGTTTAATACGAGTAATATAGGTTAGGTTATGAGCCTTAATGTACTGTGAAATAGAGCGTACTACCTCTTCTTTCAGCAGGGTGTGCAGAAAAGGCTGTGAGAGCAAGTTTAGTACATCTTTATAATAGAAATTCTTAGCAAGATGCAGGCGAAAATAGGCTATAAAGAGGTCGTTTAATGGCGTTTGTTGCAGGGGGTACCCCATAGTAATATTGATACTAGCTTGGGTTTGTACAGCTTGCAATACAGGTATAAGCAAGTTCTCATCGGCTATGATAAGGGCTGTGTTTTCTAATTCTTTAGCAGAAGTATTTTTAAGTAACTGCGCTACGCTATGCGCCTGATTGATGCTTTTAGGAACGCCCGTGAGGTATATCTCTTTTTCCTCTTCGTAATGACTGCTCATAAATTTAGGAATATGTTTGAGGGTGTTGTAATACCGCCAATTTTTATGATATTTGCGCAAAAAATAGCCAGCATCGTGCGCTTCGTTATCTACAAAATAAGTATCGGCATCCCAATAGATTTCTCCTCCTATATCCATTAGAATGGATTGTATAATTTTCTGTTCAGCCTTAGATAAGGCATTAAATCCGACAAAAATATGAATAGTTTTTGTATGTGTTTGTAGGTATTCAGGAAGTTTTTCAACTGCTTTTTTAGCTATAAATCCTGCATAGCCTTTACCCATTTCAGTGAGTTTTGTATTGAGGGCAAAGTAGTAATTTCCAAGGGTATTCCAAAACGCTAAGTGCTTTTTTTGCATTTCGGTAAGCTCGTCCATCCCCGACCAGTGTTCGGCTTCTTTGAGGGCGTGAATATAAGGAAATATCTTATCGGGGTTCACCAAATACTGGTCTATTTCACTAAAGTCTTTCAGAGCCGTTTGTGCCCAACTAAGAAACTCCTCGAAGCTATCGGGGGTTGTTTGGCACGTTTTGGTGTAACAGTCGTAAAACTCAAAGAGCAAAGGCAGACTACCGATGGGTTTCACTCCCGAAATACGCGTAAAGAGGTCGGCTATGCCAATGAACTCGGGGGCAATAGTAGGCTGTTTCACCTGTTCAGCAAAATATTTTTTAAGAAAGAGAGCAGGGCGTTTCCCAGTAGTGACAAATACAATGCGTTCTGCTTGTCCTTCATAATTCTCTAATACATCGGTAATAACTTCTTTTAAATAACTCATCTTCAATTGATAATTAAAATTAACAGTGCAAGGTTAGGAAAGGAGTGTCCGTCTTACTTCTTTAACAATCGCACTCCCATATAGCCTAAAGGCAAAGCCATTACTCCCAGATAGAAAGCGTTATGTATCACTACCTCAGGGTTATAGATTGTTACTACAGCCAAGCCAAAGAGAGCACCCCCTAAGTGGGCTGCGTGCCCTAAGTTGTCACCTTGTTGTGGGTTGAACATCATAAATACCGAATATCCAAAGTACAAAGCTCCAAAGAGCCAACCTGGCAAGAAGTTTACACTTAATCCTGTAGGATAGAGGGCAATAGCAGCAAATATAATCCCCGATACCGCTCCCGAAGCCCCTATGGCAGAGTAATAAGATTGACGCTTATAGATATGCAAACTGAATATGCTCCCCAATAACATTGAGCCAAAATAGATGAACAAGAACATTAGGTCCCCCATAGTTTTGATAATCACATCTTGAAAAAAATAGAGTGAAATCATATTAAAAATGAGGTGTTGCCAATCGGCGTGGAGAAAACCTGAGGATACCAAACGCACATAATCACCTTTTTGCACTGCACCTACATTGAACTTGTAGCGGTTAAAAAAGGCTGAATTATTAAAGCCATAATAGCTTATCGCAACCGTAATAATAAGAATGATAATAAAAGTAATATTCATAGTTAATGTTTTAAATCCATAGTAAAATGCTGAGTAGTACAGCAAAAATAAGGACTAATGGCATACAGAATTGCAACCATTGTTTATAATTGACATTTACCATAGCCAGCGAAGGCAATATAAGCCCTGTAGGAGTAATAAATGACATAATACCCATACCAAAGAGGTAGGCACTCACAACGCTATGCCCCTCAACCCCTACTACTGAGGCTAAAGAGCCTATAATAGGCATCGTAAGCACTGCCATACCCGAAGATGAAGCTATAAAGAGACTCAGTACCCCAAAAACCAACATCAGCATTGGCAAAAAGAGCATAGGCGACATACCCTGTACTAAATTAGTGGCATAATGCAAAATAGTACCCGATATTTGTCCGTCGTTTAGTATAAACGATACCCCACGAGCTATACCTATAATAAAAGCAACACTTAACAAATCACGAGCTCCGTTCATAAACTGATGGATAAACTCCTGCTCGCCACTACGCTGTAAAATAGCTATTACAATAGCTGCTACAAGGAAGAGGGCAGTCATCTGTTGGAACCACCATTCCCATTGAGATACCCCTACAATCATCACTACAAACGAGAGGGCAAAAACTAAAAGTTCTATCTTAGTAGAAAGTTTTAAAGAAG
Organism: uncultured Capnocytophaga sp.; assembly: GCA_963523735.1. GTDB lineage: Bacteria > Bacteroidota > Bacteroidia > Flavobacteriales > Flavobacteriaceae > Capnocytophaga. The sequence goes on along the minus strand of CAUREJ010000025.1, from coordinate 16,702 downwards.
TTGTTTTTTCGGGGGCAGCAGTGGCGTATATTTCGGGTAGTGCCACCCCATATACTATCGACTTTTCGGGGTGCTTACGTACCTTTTCGGCATAGCGGATAATGTAAAGAATGCTAATAATCACACACAAGGTTAAGGCTACAAGGCGTATGCCAATACCCGAAGTCCAATCAACCCCAGCAGCATCCGAAGCTATAATTACGGCAAACGGATTAGTAGTTGATGCCATTGACCCTACATTCGAGCCTATGTAAATCACAGCCAAAGGCACTATCAGGTCATAGCCTGCGGCTAAGAAAATAGGTACTAACATAGGGTAGAAAGCAAGAGTTTCTTCGGCTAATCCAAATGAAGTACCCCCTAAGGCTAACAGAGTAGTAAGCAAGATAATAAGGATACCCTCACGACCTTTGAGCTTATGAGCCAGATAACCTACCCCCATATTCAAAGCACCAGAACTGTTGAACACACCTATAAATCCCCCTAAAACCAATACAAAAAGAATTACTTCAATACTGTCATAAATTCCTTTTATAGGAGCGTAGAGTACAGCCTCAGCCCCCTGAGGGTGAGGATTGCTCTGCACATACGTATTAGGAATAGACACAGGTTTCTTAATCTTCTCCTCTTTAAATTTACCCAGTTGGATATGAATCCCCAACTCATCAAGTTGCTGTTGAGTAGCAGGCAAGGTATACACACTATCAGCAGTGTGTATTACAAAAGAATCTTGAGCCTTGTTGTATTCTAAATTGCTATAGGAACCCGAAGGCAACAAAAATGTAAGACTGGCAGCTAATATTATTACCAGCATCAAAACCGTGTAAGGTGTTGGAAATTTGAGTTTTTTCATTGTTTTATAGAAGATGAGAGTTTAGTTAGTTTATAGCCTACCGATACAGAAACGGTTGTAATACTAAAACTTCTGGCAGAACTAAAATCAACATCACGTACTTTGCCTGCGATAGCAGTAAGATTAGGTGAAATACGCATATCTACCATTAGCACTACCCGTTTAATATCCCATAATATACCACCGCCTATTTGGGCAGTAAGCACTACTTTATTAAAATTGTCATACACATTAGTAGCCTCAAACTCTTCCCGATTATAGGAAGCCGAGAGCAGAAATTTAGGAGAAAGTCCTAACTGTAAAAAACCTCTGAAGATACGTTTGCCTTCAAACTGAAGTAGTATAGGCATATCGATATAGTCGTAAGCAAAATGAGAAGCCTCACCGCGTGATTGAGTTGTAGTGTAGTAATAATGAGCACCTTCATTTTTATAAAGTAATTCAGAGTGTAATACCCAATGTTTTTTAAGAGGCAATCGCACAAAAGCTCCAGCGTTGAGTACACCCCAATTACCCCAGTGTGTTAATTCCTCACCGTTCAAAGCTTTAAATTTACCAGCACTACTACCATAAAACAAAGGATTATTAATTTTTACCCCCATAGTTACTTGTGCAAAGCTAATACTAACAAGCAAAAAGAGCAGAAGTGATATATATATACTCAGTGTTTTCATAGGGGCAAAGGTATAGCATTTTTTCTAAATGGGCAAATAGTTATTTTAAAATCATCAGATTACCCCCACAAAGTTAGAACTGAGGGCCATTTCTCCCAAAAATCTTCTTAATTTGCTCCCTACCTAACCCCTACCTAATTTTCTCCACCTGCTTAACTCCTGCTTACCCTTTTGAAACCTAATACCTAAAATGCATCTTTTCCTCATTTTTATTGCAAATAATTCAAAAATTACCAAGCCCAACTCCCTTTTTTGGATAGAAACCCAACACCTTAACAATCAACTTATTACAGCAAAAACCCTATCAAAACCAGCTTGGAGTCATCTCGAAGCCAGAGCGAAGGCATACCGAAAGCAGAGCGAAGGGTAAGCGAACAATAAGCGTTACTTCACTGAATATCAAGCATTTTACCCCCTACCCCTCACTTTGTATAATTCGCAACAAAAACCAAAAAAAACTACATTTTCTGCAAAATCTTATCCCAAAAATTTGCTAATTCCCCTACCTTCTTAACACCTGTAACCTAAATGATTTCCTGTATTTCACCTATTTTCTTCATTCTATAATTGTACAAAATATTATATCTTAATGCCCTTTTAATCCAGCTACATTTATAAGCACATTTTTAATGTAAATACACTGAAAATAAAATGATTACACATTTTTTTGAAGTATAACAGAGAAAAGCTCCTTTTACTATTTTTTATCTACTCGTGTATAATTCAAAAAATTAATGTAAATTTGCCCAATAATTTATATTATTTAATCAAATCAATAAATCTTATTTTTCGGTTGTTTTCACCAGTTTTGGGGTCTTTGTTACCCCAATCTTTTATGAGACAATAAATACCATTGTGTTCTTTAAATATTTCTTTTTGGCAACCTGAACAAACTGCAAATTCTTCTTTCTCTCCAAATAAATCAGCTTTAATTACTTTTACATTGTGCTGACAGCTACAGGGGACGACCCCTTTGAGTCCGTCCATTTGCCATAAATTCCAAGAGATAATGTAGGCAATATATTTAATAGATTTTTCTAAAGGACGCTTACCAAACTTAGCTTCGTAATACTCTATGAATGAAACTAATAATGCTTCCCTTGCTAATAATAGGTTATCACCTTGCCATTCAAACCCATAAATATTTTTATAGGCTTCTTGTGTCATTTCAAGCCATTCGCCCGAAGAGGTAGTATTTTCAGATATTACCCTGAGTTTTCGGTCTAACATTCCAATACGTTGTTCAAGAGGAATTAATGCTCCTGTTGTGGTATCATAACGGCTTACCAAATATGGAGCTTCTCCACAACTCAACTCTATTCGGGTAGCACGTACATAATCTTTCCACGTTTTTCCTTCAGGGAAAGTGATAGGAGTTGTTACGGGTTTCCAAGTATGTTTATCAGTATCTTCAATGTTAAAAACATCTTTACGCCCAAACCACGCTTCATCTACTAAATTATTTTGAGCATTACACACCCACGAAGGGGTAAACACTTCTGCCATTCCTTTGGTTCGCTCTGTTTGTTCTTCTTTCGTTTTGATAGCTCTGGGGCGTATCACATTGCCATTTTCACCTGTAATATGTTCTGCAGTAATGACATCAGAATAAGTATATCCTTTCCCTTTAGCAGCATAACTATCTGTAGCCCAAAAAATATTCTTTTGGGTAGTATGATCTTTTAGTAAAAGCGCAAAAACATCTTCAGACTGTTTAAAGAGTTCATTTTCACTTATATCAATTTCATTTGCCATTAGTAGTTCCTATAATAAAATTATACATTGGGCTGTCTAAAAAGTTTTGTTTTGTGAGGGCGAATTGCCATTCGCCCCTACAAGGGAACCAAAAGTTATTGATTATCAAATCATTTTACTAAAGTCTTGGACTTTGTTAAAATATGTGATGTAATCATACTTTTGAAGACTTTTTAGACAGCCTCTTTTTGCTAATCTAACAATCGTTTTTCAATTTCTTCAATACTGGGTAAAGATGATTGATAACCTTTTGAGAGTTCATCAAATAATTTATATGATGAAACTCCTATGGGGTTGTGTATATCTTCTAAGGTATATTCGGCTATTACATTATTTTTGTCTTTACAGATTAACAGCCCGATAGTAGGGGTGTCGCCTTCGGTACGCAGTTGTTTATTTACTGCTGTAACGTAAAATTTCAGTTGTCCTATATGTTCGGGTTTAAACTTTGTGGTTTTAAGTTCAACTACTACATAACAATGTAAATGAGCATTGTAGAAAAGCAAATCAATATAAAAATCATCGCCTCCTACGTTTATATGCACTTGCTTCCCATAGAAACAGAATCCTTTACCCAACTCTAACAGAAATTTTGTCATATTATCCTCTAAATGCTGTTGGAGTTCTTTCTCGGTATAATTTTCTGTTATCGAAAGAAAATCAAAAACATAAGGGTCTTTTGTAAGTTCTTGTGCTAAATCAGACATAGCAGGAGGTAATTGCAGTTGGAAGTTTGTAATTGCTTTGCCTTGTCGAACGTATAAGTTTAGTGCTATTTGATGTTCTAATACCGAACGACTCCAATGATTTTCTATCGTTTTATGTACATAGAAAAGAGCTTCTTGTATAGTTTTACATTTAGAGATAATCTCTACTTGGTGTCTCCAAGGTATTTGAAACAAAAAGAAATCATTTGGTATTTCTGCACCAACTTGGTGCAGAAATAAATCTTTCTGATTATAAAATAAATAGAACTTTTTGCAATATCTAAGATTTCTTTCTGAAAAGCCTTTTATAGTAGGAAATTCCCTACACAAATCAGAGCTGAGAGTTTGCAAGAATCCATCTCCCCATTTAGCTTGTGCTTGTTTTTCGACAATGTCTTTCCCTATTTGCCAATAAAGGCGTAACAGCTCACTATTTACTTGAATAGCAGCTTTTATTTGGCTTTGTTGTATTTTCCCTTTTAGGTTTTGTAGCCAATCTTTGTAGTCGGTGATATTTATAATATCTTTCATAATATTGTTAGATACTGATATTTAGGCACAAAAATAACAATAAATAATGACTTAGCAAAAAAAGTTACTATTGTATTTGCTGTTCATCCTCTGCCTCTACTTGAATAAATGAGTACATTTTCCTTATTTCTCTCTAACTCCTAATTTGCTATTTTCCTAATTATTCGTACATTTGCACCGGAATTAAGTATTGTAATACAATGAAAAAAACTTTATGCCTGTTAATCACTGCTTTGGCAATGCTTACAGCCTGTGAGTCGGACGAGCTGTGTGACCGTACGGTGAACACCCCTCGCCTGATAGTGCGCTTTTACGACCCTAATAACCTCCGCGCCCCCTTTAGCGTTACCAATCTAACGGTATATGGGCAGGGCAATGCCACTCCTTTGGTTAAAGGAACTTCGGTCGATTCATTGGCACTGCCACTACGCCTCACCAACCCTACTGTTTACGTTTTCCAAAAAACAACAGGCAATACAGCCCATACCGCTACCCTTACCCTTACCTACACTCCTGAAGAAGCGTTAGTAGGCAAGGCTTGCGGTATAAAAATCACTTATAACACCCTTTCCGCTACTATCGAAAATGCTGATACCTCTTGGCTGAAAGGTGTAAATATTAAGAATACAACTGTTGAGAATGAAAAAAAAGCTCATATTCACTTATATCATTAGTATAGGCTGGCTGCTAACGGCTGTAGGGCAAACCCTTAGCCCTACCACTACCGTTACAAGCACCACCACGCGCACCACTGCTATTGCACTGCCGCAAAAACAAGAAGCTCCTGTATACAAACAGCGATATGGGTTGCGTATTGGTGCCGACCTGAGTAAGTTGGTACGCCCTTTCTTTGATAGTAATTACTATGGCTTAGAGTTAGTGGGTGATTACCGCCTTAGTTATAGCTACTTTGCCGCTGCCGAAATAGGCTTGGAACGCACCCGTACTAACCTCGATTTTTTCGACTTTAGCACTGAAGGTCAGTTTCTTAGGGCTGGGTTCGACTATAATGGCTATGGCAATTGGTACGGAATGGAAAACTTGATATATGTAGGGGCTCGTTACGGATTTTCTCTTTTTTCACAACAGCTGAATAGCTATCAGTTGCACAAAGATAACCAGTATTGGAACGAGCCAACAGCGGGCACTAACACACAGTGGTTGCGCAAGTACGATGGGCGTACCGCTCATTGGTTAGAGGTGGTAATAGGTATCAAAACCGAACTGTTGCACAACCTATACGCTGGGGCTACGGTACGCGTGGGCTTGCTACTGCTGCAAACCGATAAGCAGCAGTTTCCTAACTACTACATCCCCGCTTTTGGGAAAGTTAATGAGCTCAGTAACTTTGGTGTAAACTTTAACTATACACTTACTTACCTCATTCCGTTGTATAAGAAATACGAGAAGAAATGAAAAAGATAATAACCCTTTGCTTGGTATGGCTCGGCTTAATAAGCTGGTCACAAGAAACCGACGTACTCACTGCCAAAGTGCAGTTGTTGGACAAAGCTAACAGCTTGAACACCCTAAAACCTTTAGCCAATGACTTTCAGCAGCTGGCAGTCAAAACCCCGTCCAACTGGTTACTGCCTTATTACACTGCCTATGTGAATGTGCGCATTGCCGATATTTCCAAAGATTCGGAAATAGATACCTATTGTGATCGTGCCGAAATCTACTTAAAAGCAGCTGAAAAACTACAAGATGCCGATAAGTCCGAAATCTATGCCTTATACGCCTATCTGTACAGTGCCAAAGTAAAGGTAAGTCCTATGTTCAGAGGCTCAAAATACGGGAAACTGAGTAGAGAATACGCCGAAAAAGCCATAGCTGCCAACGCTCAGAACCCTCGTCCGTACGTAATACGCGCGATAGGCACTTATAACAAACCCAAACTGATGGGAGGCGGCAAAGATAAGGCGCAGCCCATCATCAATACAGCCTTTGAAAAGTTTGAACACTTCAAGCCTCAAAGTGCCAACCACCCTCACTGGGGGAAAGAAATGCTAAAATTCTAACCTAAAACCTAAAGAAAATGCACAAAGCCGGATTTGTAAATATTATAGGGAACCCTAACGTAGGAAAATCGACCCTAATGAATGCCTTTGTAGGCGAAAAACTTTCCATTATCACCTCAAAAGCACAAACCACACGCCACCGTATTTTTGGCATCGTTAGCGGCGACGATTTTCAAGTAGTTTTTTCCGATACTCCTGGAATTATTAAACCCTCGTATGCCTTGCAATCTTCAATGATGGACTTTGTAAAAAGTGCTTTTGAAGATGCGGACATTTTGCTCTATATGGTCGAAATAGGCGAAAAAGAACTCAAAGACGAAGCCTTCTTTAAACGTATCAACCAGTTAAAAGTACCTGTGTTACTGCTCATTAATAAAGTAGATACCACCGAGCAAAGTGTGTTGGAAGAACAAGTAGCTTACTGGAAAGCACAAGTGCCACGAGCCGAAATATACCCTATTTCGGCACTGAGAAACTTCCAAACTGAGGTAGTGTTTAACCGCATATTGGAGCTCTTGCCCGAATCACCCGCTTTCTTCCCCAAAGACCAACTTACCGATAAGCCCGAACGCTTTTTTGTAAATGAAATTATCCGTGAAAAAATACTGCTGAACTACAAAAAAGAAATTCCCTATTCGGTAGAAGTAGCAACTGAAAGCTTTGCCGATAGTGAAACTATACTGCACATTAGGGCAGTGATAATGGTAGAACGTGAAAGCCAAAAAGGCATTATTATAGGTCATAAAGGCGAAGCTCTAAAGCGGGTAGGTATGGCTGCCCGTACCGATTTAGAAAAATTCTTTGGCAAGCAAGTACATATTGAACTTTTTGTAAAAGTAAATAAAGATTGGCGTAGCAATGCCCGACAATTACGCCGATTTGGCTATGATTTGAACTAACTTATGAAGAAAAAAATACTAAAAATACTCGTTATTATCTTCCTCCCTTTTTGCTTGCAGCTATTTGCTACAGGCAAGAATAAAACACGCCTTGTAAAAGATATTATTATCGATTACGAGGACGAAGATATGTACATTACCGACGAAAGTGTGAGGCGTGCTATCTTCAAAGACCCACAGGCTCAACACCCTATGGGAATGATTAAATTAGACGAGATTGAAACACTATTAGATAATAATGATATGATAGAAAAGTCGGAAGTGTTTTTCACTATCGACGGAATGCTGAATGTAACCATTAAGCAACGAGAACCCATAGCAAGGGTGCTGCAAAACAATGAGGTGTTCTATATGGATACACAAGGCAAAAAAATGCCATTGTCAAAATCCTTTTCAGCACGAGTACCCCTGCTGCGCGGTATGAGTAACAAATACTGGGAGGCTACTCATAATATGATGCTCTTCATACAAAACGACCCTTGGCTGAAAGAAAATATTACCGAAGTAGTTGTAAAACCTAATGGCGAATATGAGTTTTTAATGCGTGTAGCCCGCTTTAAAGTGCTTTTCGGCAAGTTTGAAAATGAAAAAATAAAGAATGCAAACCTAAAAGCTTTCTACAAACAGTTAGAAGAGAACAAAAAATTAAACGAATACAGCAGTGTAAACCTAAAATATACCAATCAGGTGATATGCAAAAGAGAAATAACAAATTAGCAAATTTGCTAATTTGTTATTTTTTTGTACCTTTGCCCTTGATTATTAATCAATACTTTTTTTTACTGCAATGAATTTCAAAAATATCTCTGCCTTAGCACTAATCTCATTAATGCTAAGTGCTTGTAACCAAACCAAAAATACCACTGAAGAACAAGAAGTAGCAACGCTTCAAAAACCACTTATCGGCTATGTAGACCCATTTATTGGTACGGGCGGACACGGGCATACCTACCCTGGCGCTACTACTCCTTTCGGTATGATACAAGTAAGCCCCGTGAACGGACTCAGTAATTGGGATTGGTGTTCGGGGTATCACTATTCCGATAGCCTAATGGTAGGCTTTGGTCACCTTACTCTTAGCGGTACCGGTATAGGCGACTTAAACGACCTCTTGTTAATGCCTACTACCAAAGAATATGACCTTAGTGTACTGAAATACGGCAGAAAAGAGCAATACCCTGTGAATGCTAAAGAGTTTCGCGATATGGTGCCTTACAAATCAAAGTACAGCCATAAGAATGAAAAGGCATCGCCTGGTTATTACCAAGTGTATTTAGAAGATACTAAAGTGAATGTAGAACTCACCGCCGCACAACGCTATGCTATACATCGCTATACCTTTGAAAAAGGAGCGCAGCAGTCAGTAATACTGAACTTAGGCTATGCTATTAACTGGGATAGCCCTACCGAAACCGATATTAAGTTGGCAGGAAACGATGCTACTTTACTCATCGGGCGCCGCTTTAGCAAAGGGTGGGCTAACAATCAAAAAGTGTTCTTCGCAATGAAGTTTTCTCGCCCTATAGTAAAATCAAACTTACAAGAACAGGAAAAAGAATATACCTCGGCACAGCTTTTCTTTGATAATGCAGCCGAAGTGTTAGAGGTAAAAGTAGCCCTTTCATCGGTAAGTGAAGAAAATGCTTTGGCTAATTTAGAAATCGATGAGCAAATAGCTTTTGATAAAACTAAAGAAGCCGCTGAAAAGCAATGGGAACAAACCCTTAGTAGTATTGTGGTAGAAACTCCTATAGATTCCTTAAAAACAATTTTCTACACTGCTTTATATCACGCGCAAGTAGCACCTGTAACTTTCTCGGATAAAAACGGACAGTTTAGATTAGAGGACGATACTATTGCTAAAACCGATGGCACTGCCTATTCGACCCTTTCTTTGTGGGATACTTTCCGCGCCGAACACCCGCTTCTAACTCTTTTGCAACCCAAAGTAACTGCTGATATTATCAACTCGATGCTGGCGTACTATCAAGTGCATAAGGTATTGCCCGTTTGGACACTTTATGGCAACGAAACTAATACTATGACGGGGTATCATTCTGTTGCAGTAATTGCCGAAGCTTACCTTAAAGGTATACGCGGTTTTGATGCCGAAAAAGCTTATGAGGCAATGAAAAACACTATGATGCAAGATGAACGCCGACTCAAAGCGTACAAAAAATATGGTTACATACCTTATAACGCAGGAGTAGACGAATCGGTTACTATCACCCTTGAATACGCTTATGACGACTGGTGTGTGGCACAAATGGCTAAAGCCTTAGGTAAAACCGACGATGCCGAATTTTTCTTGAAACGCTCGGAAGCCTACACCCATCTATTCGACAAAGAAACAGGCTTTATGCGTGGTAAAAGTACTGACGGCAAATGGCGCACTCCATTTGACCCTAAACGCTCCGACCACCGTGAAAATACCGACTATACCGAAGGAAACGCTTGGCAACACAGTTGGTTTGTACCTCATAACGTGCAAGGACTCATCAACCTTTTTGGTGGCAATGAGCCTTTTGTAGCACATTTAGAAAAACTTTTTACCGAAAGTTCAGAAATTACAGGAGATAACACTTCTCCCGATATTTCAGGACTTATAGGGCAATACGCACACGGCAATGAGCCAAGCCACCATATAACCTATATGTTCAATGAAGCAGGGCAACCTAAAAAAACACAGTTTTGGGTAGACCGTATTTTGCAAACTCAGTACAACACTACCCCTAATGGACTTAGTGGTAATGAAGACTGCGGACAGATGTCGGCGTGGTATATTTGGAGTGCAATGGGCTTGTATCCTATGAATCCGGCTTCTACCGAGTATCAGTTTGGGCGTCCGCTATTTGATAAGGTAACAATGCACTTGCCTAATGGCAAAACCTTTACTATAAAGGCTAAAAATGTATCTAAAGACAATAAGTATATCAAATCAGTTACGCTTAATGGCAAGGCTTATGACTTGTGGCACATCTCTCACCAAGACCTTTTAAACGGTGGAGAATTAGTTTTTGAAATGACAGATAAATAAGAGAACTATGGAAGCAGCTGTTTTAGAAGTACCTGAAACTATGTTGAAAAAAAGAACAGATGAAATAGTGCCTAAAGAGGAAAAATCTCTTTGGGACTATGTAATGGAAAATAGCAATAAACCTCCTCAATACACAATAAATGAAGAGGATGCTGACTTGATTTTCGGGTCTAATATGTGGGTGAAATTAATGCAGGAAGAAGTTTTAGACAAAGAATGAATTACTTTTTAGATACCAATATTATCCTAATATTGTTTTTCAATAGGGTAAATGAAATAGAACCAACTATATTAAGTATTCTTTCTAATAATAAGAATAACTTTTTTGCAAGTACAATATCTTTATTAGAAATTGCCCAACTCTATCGTAGAAAGAAAATAAAGGAAATTGATTATGACATTCTTAATACGGGAGATAAGTTTATTGAGAATATATCATACAGTTTGCCTATTATAGAAGTACTTCCTTTTGAATATAGAGAAGCTCGTATAGCAAGTAGGCTGAACTTTGTGTCTAATCACAAAGACCCTAATGACCTTGCAATTATTGCACACGCTATAAGTGAGCAAATGCCTATTATCAGTTGTGATGATAAGTTTTTAGAATATAAGCCCCAAGGGGTTGTTGTATTGCATAACAGACGTAGTACTAAATAAATGAAAAGAAACATCTTAATTACAGGAGGAGCTGGTTTTATTGGCTCACACGTAGTTAGGTTATTTGTAAACAAATATCCTAACTATCATATTTTTAACTTAGATAAGCTTACTTATGCTGGTAACTTAGAAAATGTTGCCGATGTAGCAAAAGCACCTAACTACACTTTTGTACAAGCTGATATTTGCGACTATGAGGCTATGAAGGCTCTTATAGCTGAAAAGAAGATTGATGGAGTAATTCACCTTGCTGCCGAAAGTCACGTGGATAGAAGTATTGAAGACCCTTTTATATTTGCAAAAACTAACGTAATGGGTACTCTTAGTCTGTTACAGGCTGCCCGTGAGGCGTGGAAAGACAATATGGAGGGCAAACGCTTCTATCACGTATCGACAGATGAGGTGTACGGAGCGTTAGAAATGGACAACACTCTCTTTACTGAGCAAACGCCTTACGACCCCCAATCGCCGTATTCGGCATCAAAAGCTTCATCAGACCATTTTGTGCGTGCCTATCACAATACTTACAAGTTACCCATAGTAATATCTAATTGCTCTAACAACTATGGCTCTCATCAATACCCTGAGAAGCTGATACCGGTATGTATCTATAACATTGTGGATAACAAGCCGTTGCCTATCTACGGAAAGGGTGAGAACATTCGCGACTGGCTCTTTGTTGATGACCACGCTCGTGCTATTGATATTATCTTCCACCAAGGGAAAGACGGTGATACTTACAATATTGGAGGTTTTAACGAGTGGCGCAATATCGATTTGGTAAAAGTCATTATCAAAGAAGTAGATAAGCAATTAGGCCGACCAGAAGGTACTTCGGAAAAGCTTATCACCTTTGTAACCGACCGTGCTGGTCACGACCTTCGTTATGCTATCGATGCTACTAAACTGAAGAACGAACTGGGCTGGGAACCCTCCTTACAGTTTGAAGAAGGTATTGAGAAAACCGTAAAATGGTATCTTCAAAACAGGTAAAATGTAGCACTAATATTATAGAAAAACAAACAGTTGAGGCTGTCCTTTTTTAAAGAGGATAGCCTCAACTGTTTCTAAGAAAGGGGTATCTGAATGCCCTCTAAAAAGTTCTAAATGGGTATAGGTAAGAACTGTGAAATAGCCTGTAAAACGAAATAAATAGAAAAACATCACTATCAATTTTGTTGCACATACTATAAAAATAGTTCAAGTGGCTTAAAATCAGTGTTTTGTAAAATACACAAAACACTGATTTTTTTGTTTTAATGTTGCTATTAGTTTTAAAAATGATAGCTTTTGACCAGTTTTTGATAGTGTAATGCTTTCTTTTACTGTATCTTTGCCACCGAAAATTAATCGAAAAATACATTAATATGATGAATGGAAAGATAAACAAACGAGTTTTGCTATCGCTTTTGCTTTGTCATTTTTCGGGAGCTTTTTTTGCTCAAGAAGTGAAAGGGGTAGTAAAATCAAAAACTGACAACGCTCCTATGCTGGGCGTGAGTGTGGTTGTAAAGCATAAATCAGCAGGAACATCTACTGATTTTGATGGCAACTATTCGTTGCAACCGGTAGCCGCTACTGATAGTCTTGTGTTTTCATACATAGGCTATAAAACCCAAACGGTGCCTGTAAAAGGACGCCAAAATATAAACATTAGCTTGGAAGAAGAGGTTACTGTTTTAGAAGGCGTTACCGTATCAGTAGGATATCGTACTGAACGCAAAACCGACCTTACAGGAGCTGTTTCGGTAGTAAAAATAAATGAAATGATGTCTACTGCCGAAAATAACCCTATGAAAGCTCTTCAAGGTCGTGTAGCGGGTATGCAGGTAAGTGATAACGGAGGTCCTGCAGGTAAAGCAACTATTCGCATTCGTGGTATTGGTACACTCAACAACAACGATCCTCTTTATATTATTGATGGGGTGCCTACTCAAGGTGGTATGCACGAGTTAAACTCTAACGATATAGAGAGCATACAAGTGTTGCGAGATGCTTCGGCAGCCAGTATCTATGGGTCACGTGCTGCTAATGGGGTTATCGTTATTACTACTAAAAAAGGTAAGAGTGGTGTGCTGAAAGTAGATTTTGACCATTATACTACCGTGTCGATGTTCCACTCTCGGATGAAAATGCTCAATTCTAACGAATATGCACAAGTACTTTGGAAAGCAGCCGTGAATCGTGGCAACAACCCTAATCAAAATCCTCTTGGCATTTATTATGATTACACTACCGATGCCAATGGTCATAGTAGTCTTAACAATTTGTACTACCCACGTGAGTATTTTGATAAAACAGGTAGCCCAATGTTACCTTCTAACACTGACTGGTTCAGAGAAATCACTCGTATGGGAGTGACCGAATCGTACAACCTTTCGGTAACCAATGGTACTGAAAAAGGTAACTACTTCCTCTCTTTAGGGTACTACAATAATGATGGTTTGGTAAAAAACACCGACTTCTCTCGCCTTTCAGCTCGTATTAATAGCGATTACAAGCTATTGGGCGATGTAGTAACTATAGGCGAGAACTTCACTGTAAATCGCACTAGTGAGGTAGAACAACCTAACCAAATCACCGAATCGGCAATGATAGCAGTACCTTTTATTCCTGTACGTACTACCGATGGCAAACACTGGGGAGGGCCTGTAAATGGGTTGCCCGACCGTCAGAACCCTGCACGCCTTGTAGCCGATAATAAAGATAACCGCTATAACTACTGGCGTATGTTTGGTAATGCTTTCATCAATATTCAGCCTATCAAAGGGTTTAATATACGTTCTAACTTCGGGGTGGATTACGGTAACTTCTACAAGCGTGTGCTTAACCGTTCGTATGTTTCAGGATTTATGGAAGAGGGCAAAGAAAGAACTTTCTCTCAACTTGAGCAAGCTCATTGGACTAAATGGAACTGGGCAAATACCGCTACTTATGACTTTGAACTCGGCAAGAGTCGTTTTGAAACCTTAGCAGGTATGGAAATGTTCTCACAAGAAGACCTTAATTTTGCTATCAAAGGCAATAACCTTGCTATAGAAACACCCGAATATATGTGGCCTACTTTGGCAACAGGCGGTGTGAGTGGTAGCGGCTCGTCTACTGGGTATAAGCTGCTCTCCTTCTTCGGAAAAATCAACTATGCTTTTGATAACAAATACTTAGCTTCGGTTACTCTTCGCCGCGATGGCTCTTCACGCTTCGCTAAAGATAACCGTTGGGGTACTTTCCCAGCCTTTAACTTAGGTTGGCGCCTCTCTCAAGAACCTTTTATGGAGAAAACTCTCAACACAGTCTCTGAACTTAAGTTGCGCTTTGGTTGGGGACAAAACGGTAACCAAGACATTAACAACTACGCTATTTATGACATCTTCGACCCTTACTATGGGGTAACTGGCGACTTTATTTGGAACGGTATCTGGAAAACCTCTTATGATATTGAGGGTAAAGGCTCTGGGCAATTAGCTTCAGGGTTCCGTCGTACACGCCTCGGTAATAAAAACCTCAAATGGGAAACCACTACTCAAACGAACTTCGGTCTTGACTTCGGTTTCTTCAATAATAGCCTATATGGCTCTGCTGAATATTATATCAAAAACACTAAAGACATCTTGGTAGAACCTCCTTACGCAGGTATCAAAGGCGAAGGTGCTTACCAATGGGTAAATGGGGCTGCAGTAGAAAATAAAGGTTTAGAAGTATCAGTGGGCTATCGCAATGAAACTAAAGCCGGACTTAAATATGACATCAACGCCAATATAGCAGCCAACAGAAATAAGATTACCGAACTTCCTACTTCTGTAATCAACTCTTACGGGGGCAATGGTAAATGGGATAATGGCTTAGGTCGCCCTATAGGTTCTAATGCCTTCTATGGCTATGTAGCCGATGGTATCTTCAAAACTCAAGAAGAGGTGAATCAGCACTCTACACAGAATGGTAAGGGCATTGGTCGTATTCGTTACCGCGATTTGAACAACGATGGTGTAGTAAATGAAGACGACCGCACTTGGATAGGCAATCCACAACCCGATTTTATCTACGGGCTTAATATCAGCTTAGAGTACAAAAACTTTGATTTTACAGCCTTCTTCCAAGGAGTACATAATGTAGATGTAGTTTCTAACGTAAAACGCCACACCGATTTCTGGAGCGTACAAGACACCTATGGTAACAAAGGACGTCGTTTGCTCGAAGCTTTCGACCCCGTTACCAATCCAGATTCTGATATACCAAGTGTATCAAGCGTAGACGATAATAACGAAGGGCGTATGTCTACCTACTATGTAGAGAACGGTTCATACCTCAAACTCCGCAATCTACAATTAGGTTATACCTTGCCTAAGGAAGTATCTGAAAGAATAAAACTCAGCAAGTTGCGCTTGTATGTAAGCGGGCAAAACCTCTTTACTGTCAAGAGCAAATCATTCATAGGCAAAGATCCTGAAAACCCTAATTACGGCTATCCTATCCCTATTACTTTCACAATGGGACTTAACGCTAGCTTTTAGTACTAATATCTAAATATAACAATAAACAAATGAAAAAAATAATATATACTACCGCCTTATGTGCAGCACTCTTTACAACAAGCTGCAGTTTTTTAGACGATAATCCTCAAGGGATTATGAGCGATAAAGAGGCTATTTCTAAAGCCGATGAGCTCGCTATCGCTGCTTATGCCTCTTTAGGTAATGACCATTACGACTCTCCCTTTAGCCTTTGGATTTACGGCAATGTGCGTGCTGATGACGCTTACAAAGGCGGACAAGACGTAAGTGATATTCAGGTGTTCCATTTCTACGAAACAGCCCAAAATATCGACCCTACCTATGCCGAGCCCGATAAGTTTTGGTTTATGTGCTACCAAGCCATTTCACGTACTAACGTTGCTTTGCGTGCTTTGCAACAAGCCTCCGATAACGATGTGCCTAACCGCCAATCACGTATAGGCGAAATGTACTTCTTGCGCGGGCACTTCTACTTCCAGCTAAAAATAATCTTTGGTCATATCCCATTTGTAGATGAAAATACAGCTGATAGTGCTTACGAAACCACCCCTAACACCTTGCCTAACGATGAGCAGTGGCAAAAAATAGCAGCCGACTTTAAAAAAGCGTATGACCTACTGCCAGTAACACAACCTCAAAAGGCAAGAGCCACCAAAGATGCAGCCGCAGCTTACCTTGCCAAAACCTATTTGTACAAAGCCTATCGCCAAAGTGATAACAACAGCGTAACTAACATCAGTAGTGACGATTTGCAAGAGGTACTCACTTATACCAATGTCGTGTTGAGCTCTGCTTATGGCTTAGAAGACGACTTTGCCTTTAACTTCCTCCCTGGCAGCTACGAAAATGGTAAAGAATCACTCTTTGCTGTGCAATACTCAGTAGACGACGGTACCCAATACGGAAGCCTCAACTGGGGCGATGTACTCTCTGTACCTCAAAAGTTAGGCTGCTGCGACTTCCATAAGCCTAGTCAGAATTTGGTAAATGCCTTCAAAACCGTAAATGGATTGCCCGATTTTGATAACTTCAATAACAACGATTACAACGCCGCTAC
>CAUREJ010000024.1:0-31754 GCA_963523735.1 uncultured Capnocytophaga sp. | reverse complement strand
CCTATCCACTAACCCCTATCCACTAACCCCTATCCACTAACCCCTATCCACTAAATCATTCCTATTTTTTTCCAAAATTAAGTTATACCTTTGCCCCCGTAAAACTTAAATTAAATATTTTAAACAATGAAAAAATTAGTATCATTTATTGCCACCTTTTTGTTAGTAATCACTGCTGTACAAAGCGTATCTGCTAAAGATGTACCTATTACTTTTGAACAACTACCTGCTAATGCGCAGGCTTTTGTAAAAAAACATTTTAAAGTAACCGACATTGCATCGGTATGGAAAGATGACGATATCCACGACCAAGATTATAAAGTGTATTTTAATAATGGCACAGAAATTGAATTCTATAGCAATGGCGAGTGGGAAGAAGTAAAATCTCGCACTAACCCAATCCCTGCTGCTATCGTACCAAGTAACATCGCTGCTTATGTGAAAAAAACGTATGCTGGCAGCTCCATCTATAAAATACAGAAAAAACGCTATGGTTATGAGGTAGAACTCACTAACGGATTAGACTTGGAATTTGACACTAAAGGTAACTTTTTAAGAATAGACAACTAATGAAAAAACTCTTTGTAGCTGCTTTGGCAGCCCTAACACTCACCTCGTGCGCCCGCCTACCACAGCCCGCACGTACCTTTATAAGCACCCACTTCCCCCATACCTCAATACACGAGGTAGAAAGAGAAAGTGATACCAATGGTTACTCGGTCGAACTGAAAGACCGCACCGACCTTGAGTTCACTGAAGCTGGTGATTGGGTAAAGGTGGAAGCTGAGGATGGGAATAGTATCCCTACTACTTTCTTCCCCCAAAAAATAGTTGAGTATGTTACCCAACACGGCTTTATTATTGAGGGAATTAGAAAAACTAATATAGGCTATAAAGTAGAACTTATAGGTAGCCATACCGATTTGTTTTTCAATCATAATGGCGACCTGATAGGAAATTACTAAATCAGCAAATTAGCAAAATTGCTCATTAATAAATGTGCCAAATAGCAAATAATAATTTTGCTATTTGGCACATTTTTTGTAATTTTGCAGCGTAAAACGTTATTATAATAAAATGATGAATACACTAAAAACATTATCGGCAGTAGCCTTTTCTCTCTTTACCTTTGGAGTGGCTACCGCCCAAGAAGAAGGACTTATACCAGTCGAGGCGCTTCCTGCCAAAGCCCAAAGTTTTATCAAAGAACATTTTTCGGTTAATAACATCGTATCGGTATGGCAAGATACCGAAAAAGGAGTCCGTACCGAGTACAGCGTACTCTTTGCCGATGGTACCGAAGTAGAATTTTACCCCAATGGCGAATGGGACGAAGTAAAAGCCCGAAATGGCGAAGTATCACCTAAAATCGTACCTCACAAAATAACTAAGTACGTACACAAAAACTACCCTAACGCTATCATTAAGGAAATTAAAAAAAGACCTACTAAATACGAAGTAGACCTTTCCAACGGCATTGAACTTATATTTAATCACAAAGGTAAATTTGTAAAAATAGACGACTAAACAATGAAAAAAGGATTATTACTCATAGCAGCTATTTTTAGCTTTGGCTTTGCTGCTGCACAAGATAAAAAAGTGGAGTTTAATGACCTCCCTGCCGATGCTATTAACTTTGTACGCCAATACTTTTTAGTAGCCGATATCACTTCCGTTTGGAAAGATACCGACTACAACGATGAAGAGTACAGCGTTATTTTTAAAGACGGCTTAAAAGTAGAATTTAACGGTGAAGGCGACTGGAAAGAGATTAAAGTACACCGCGGTAAAGTGCCCGATCACGTAGTGCCCGAAAAAATATTAGCGCACGTAAAGGCTACCTTCCCCTTCGAGTCAATCAAAGAAGTATCGCGCAGCCTAAAACACAAAAAATACGAAGTTGAACTTACCGATGGTCAAGAACTAAAATTTGATGAGCAGTTTAACTTTGTAAATAAAAAATAATTTGCCTCTTGCCTTAGGGTAAAGGTGCAAACGTTCCAAATGAACTTTGCCAGAGTACTACACTTTACTTTGGCAAAGTTTTTTAATAGTGAATTGTTATGTATGACCTTCTGATTATTGGCGGGGGGGCAGCAGGTTTCTTTACCGCCATAAATGCAGCCGAAAAACACCCCCATTGTAAGATTGCCATAGTAGAGAAAAGCAAAGAAGTACTGCACAAAGTGCGCATTTCGGGCGGAGGGCGTTGTAACCTTACTAACGCTACTTTCACCCCTCACGAGCTGGTAAAGTACTATCCTCGAGGCAGTAAAGAACTGCTAAGCCCTTTCCATAGGTTTATGTGTGCCGATACAATGGCGTGGTTCCAAGCGCACGGAGTAGCTTTAAAAACCGAACCCGACGGACGTGTATTTCCAGCATCGAACAGTTCGGAAAGTATTGTAAACTGCTTCCTGAAAGAACTCAAAAAACACTCTATCGAGCTTTTTACCCAGCAGAATGTACAAGCTATAACCCCTACCGAAAGCGGTTGGGAGGTAAGTACTCCTACACAAACCTATAAGGCGCGCAAGTTAGCCATTACTACGGGCAGCAACCCCAAAATATGGCAGTTGTTAGCCAATTTGGGGCATACCATAGTGCCTCCTGTACCCTCACTTTTCACTTTTAACACTACTGAAGAGTGGGTAAAAGAGCTTTCGGGCATAGCCGTAACCGTCAAATTGCAATTGTTAAATAAAGAAGGAAAATCACTAAAAATAACCGAGACAGCACCGCTGCTTTTCACCCACACAGGCTTCAGTGGGCCCGCCGTATTGCGGGCATCGGCTTGGGGGGCAAGGGTGTTGGAAAACCTGAACTATAAATGTATAATGGTAGTAAATTTTACCGCCAACACCTCCGACCCTCTTACGTATGATGAAGTAATAGGACAATTACAAGGAATAAAACAGCAGCAAGGGCGCAAAGAAATGCAGCATACCCCTTTGTATCAGCTGCCCAAACGCCTTTGGGGTAGCTTGTTGCAAGTAGCAGGCATTGCGCCACAACAAGTATGGGCTGAAATAAATAAAGCGCAACTACAACAGCTTGGTAAAGCTGTGAGTGCGCTACATTTTAATATCGAGGGGAAAGCCACCTTTAAAGAGGAATTTGTAACAGCCGGAGGAGTTAAACTCTCGGAAGTGAATTTTAAAACTTATGAAAGCAAACTCCTCAAAAACCTTTATTTAGCCGGCGAAGTGCTGGATATTGATGCCGTTACAGGTGGTTTTAACTTCCAAAATGCTTGGACAGGAGGGTACCACATTGCCCTAATGCTAAATGATTAGCAGGCAAAAGCCTGCTTTTTTATTAATATTAGTTTATTCTTCTCCTCCAAGGATTGAAAATACAGTATGCATATCTTTATCACCCCTACCCGATACGTTCACTACTATAGTTTGTTTAGAGGGTAAGGTCGGACACAATTTTTCTAAGTAAGCCAATGCGTGGGAACTCTCAATAGCAGGGATAATGCCTTCGGCACGAGTGGTACGCACTAAGGCGTCCATAGCTTCGGCATCGGTAATAGGGGCGTAAGTAGCTTTACCAGTTTCAAAAAGATAAGCGTGCTCAGGCCCTACACCAGGGTAATCAAGCCCAGCCGATATAGAATGTACAGGGCTTATTTCACCGTTTTCATCTTGCAATACATAGGTTTTCATTCCGTGAATAATACCCTCTTTGCCTAAGGTAAGGGTAGCGGCGTGCTTATCGGTATCAATGCCATAGCCACCAGCTTCTACCCCATAGAGGCGTGTAGTATCATCGTCTAAAAAGCCAGAAAAAATACCAATAGCATTACTACCTCCGCCTACACAGGCAATAACGTGGTCGGCGTGTTTGCCCAAAGCAGTGAGCTGCTCACGGCACTCTTTGCCTATGATAGATTGAAAATCTTTAACCATTGAAGGATAAGGGTGAGGCCCTACTGCCGAGCCTATCACATAAAACACATCTTCAACCTGTTCCACCCACGATTGGATAGCAGCAGTAGTAGCATCTTTAAGCGTTTTAAGTCCGTCGTGAATAGCAACTACTTTAGCGCCTAAGAGTTCCATACGGAATACGTTTAACTTTTGGCGTTCCATATCAACAGCCCCCATATACACTTCGCATTCCAAGCCTAAGAGTGCTGCAGCAGTAGCAGTAGCCACACCGTGTTGCCCCGCTCCTGTTTCAGCCATAATTTTCTTCTTTCCCATACGTTTGGCAAGAAGAGCCTGCCCTAATGAATTGTTTATTTTATGAGCCCCTGTATGATTAAGGTCTTCACGTTTTAGGTAAATATCGTGACCGTAAAGGGCGCTTAGGTTTTTGGCGTGGTAAAGAGGAGAAGGTCTGCCCACATAGTTTTTGAGCAGGTCGTCAAGTTCAGCCTGAAAAGAAGGGTCGGCTTTGGCTTTTAGGTATTCGGTTTCTAATTCGTTAAGGGCGAACTTAGCAGCTTCGGGAACGTACTGCCCACCAAAATTACCAAAATAGGAAGTAAAGTCTGTACTCATAGTTTTTTCTTATTATTCAAAATTATTCAGATTATTCTTATTACGGAGGGGCAAAGTTACAAAAAAACACGAACAAGCAACCAAGTACAGTAGTAAAAAATAAGTTTGGGTTACACACAGCTGCTATGATACAAGCTATAAGAAGTACTGATACACTGCAAATGAGTGGTTAATAGAAAAAATTACCTTATTGATAATCAGCACTATTTAAAAAAAATGAAAATATTTTTTTAAGAAAATTTTTGTATTTGCCACAAAAGATTTACCTTTGCCGTTTGAAGATATAAAATAAGTAATTAATTTTTTAAAAATGCAAAACAAAGGACTTATTAAACTATTTGCCATACTCTTCGGGCTGGTAAGTATTTACCAACTCTCATTTACCTATGTGGCAGGTAGCGTGGAAGACAAAGCCAAAGCGTTTGCCGAGGCAAAAGTACCTAATACTCAAGCTGACTATATCGCAAAACGCGAGGCTGTAGAGGCTAAGTATTTGGACTCAATGTTGGGTCGTGATGTTTATAACATCGGTGTTGCAAAGTTCACGTATGCTGAAATAAAAGAGAAAGAGCTGAACCGCGGGCTTGACCTTAAAGGCGGTATCAACGTTATCTTGCAAATTTCGGTAAGAGATATTCTTCGTGGGCTTGCTAATAACTCTAAAGACCCTATCTTTAACAAATCATTAGCCGAAGCCGATGAGCAACTTCGCAAAACAGACAGAACCTACTTGGATTTGTTTTTCGAAGCTTATGAAAAGAACGGAGGTAAGCTGGCTTCACCCGATGTGTTCGCTAATAAAACTCTTAGCGACCAAATTAACTTCCAGATGAGCGACAGTGAGGTACGCCCTATCATTCGTCGTAAAGTGGACGAATCAATCGTATCGGCTTTTGAAGTATTGCGCAAACGTATTGATAAATTTGGAGTTTCTCAGCCTAATATTCAGCGCTTAGGAGCCTCTGGACGTATCCTTATTGAACTTCCTGGCGCTAAGGATATAGACCGAGTAAAATCACTTTTACAAAGTACTGCGCAGCTTGAGTTCTGGGAAACTTTTAAAGGTTTTGAGATTCTTCCTTACTTCCAAGCCCTTAACCAGCAGCTAAAAACAAGTACTGCTAACAAAAAAACTGCGGCTACTGCTGCTACTACCGATTCATTGGTAGCAGCCACCCAATCGGCAAGCAGCGCTATCGACTCATTACTTACTACTACCCAAAAGGATTCGGTTCCTACCCAACAAGGAGGTGCTAATCCGTTATTTGATTTGGCAGTATCGGTAGTTAATGACCAAAATTCACCTGTAATCTTGGCTGTAAGCCTTAAAGATACTATGCAATTTAACAGCTATTTGCGTTCGGCAGAAGCTAAACAACTGCTTCCTTCGGAACTGCAATACGCTAAATTTGTATGGAGCAAACCCGATACTAAATCATCGATAATTCAGCTTTACGCTTTAAAAGGTAACCGTGATAATGCGGCACCGCTTACTGGTAACGTTATTACCGATGCTAACCAAACTTACGATGTACTAAACCAACCAGCCGTTTCTATGCAAATGGACGGTAAAGGGGCGCGTATTTGGGAAAATCTTACTGGTAAAGCCTTTACTGAACGCGGTAACATAGCTATTGTGCTTGATGATATTGTGTATTCGGCACCAGGAGTTAGCAACGGAGCTATTTCGGGAGGTCGTTCGGAAATTACAGGTAACTTTAGCTTAAATGAGGCTATTGACCTTGCCAACGTACTTCGTGCAGGTAAATTACCTGCGGGAGCCGACATAGTACAATCGGAAGTAGTAGGTCCTTCATTAGGACAAGAAGCTATTGATAGTGGTATGAACTCATTCCTTATTGCTACTATCTTCATTTTTGGTTGGATGGTGTTCTACTACGGTCGTTCGGGTATTTATGCCGACCTTGCTTTGCTTGTGAACATACTTCTTATCTTTGGAGTACTTGCCAGCATTGGTGCGGTGCTTACCTTACCAGGTATTGCGGGTATAGTGCTTACCATAGGTATGGCGGTAGATGCGAACGTGCTTATCTTTGAGCGCTCGAAAGAAGAGTTGCGCAAAGGCAAAAACACTGCCTTGGCAGTAGTTGATGGTTTTAAACACGCTTTATCATCTATCTTAGACTCGAATATCACTACTGCCTTAACAGCGCTTATTTTGTTGTTCTTTGGTAGTGGGCCTATTCAAGGTTTTGCTACTACCCTACTTATAGGTATTGCTACTACGCTATTCACTGCTATCTTTATCACTCGTTTGCTAATTGATTACAGTGTTGAAAAGCGTCATAACCTTAATTTCAGTACTCCTATCACTAAAAATTGGCTTGCGAACGTAAATCTGAACTTTATAGGCAACCGCAAGATAGCTTATGCTATCTCTATCATACTAAGTACTATAGGTCTTATTTCACTATTTACTCGTGGTTTAGACCAAGGTATTGACTTTGTGGGCGGACGTACTTATCAGGTTCGTTTTGAACACGAGGTGAACCCTACCCAAATAGGTGAGGCTTTGAAAACAACTTTGGGTAATGTAGAGGTTAAGACCTTTGGTGCTCCGAACCAAGTAAAAATTTCGACTAAATACAAGGTAGAAGAAGAAAGTACTGAGGTAGATAACGAGGTACAAGAACTGCTTTACAAAGGCTTACAAAGTTTCTTACCCGAAGGTATTAGCTATGAAAGTTTTGCGCAAGCAAGTTCTACCGATAAAATAGGTATTATGCAATCAATGAAAGTGGGTCCTACCATAGCCGAAGATATTAAGAGCAGTGCTTTTTGGTCGGTTATTGGGTCACTAATAGTGATTGGTTTGTACATATTGTTCCGTTTCCGCAAATGGCAATTCTCGATGGGTGCGATTCTATCATCGGCTCACGACGTGCTTTTGGTATTGGGTATTTACTCACTTACTTACAGCATTATGCCTTTCAATATGGAAATAGACCAAGCTTTCATTGCGGCTATTCTTACCGTAGTGGGTTACTCACTGAACGATACAGTGATTATTTACGACCGTATTAGGGAGGTGATGCGCCAACCACATTGGTCACGTGAGAAGATTAACCACGCATTAAATACTACCCTTAGCCGTACGCTGAACACCTCGTTCACTACATTGGCGGTATTGGTTACTATCTTTATTTTTGGTGGTGAAACTTTACGTGGCTTTATGTTTGCTATGATTATCGGGGTTTTTGTAGGTACTTACTCCTCTATATTTGTAGCAGCTCCTATCATTTACGATACAGTAAAAGACGAGTCAGAGCCTGCGGCAGGTAAACCTGAGCTTAAGAAATAATATTTTTTAATACAAGAGGCTATTCAGTGATGAGTAGCCTCTTTTTGTTTCACACGGATTTCACGGATTTCATTTACTTTTGAGGTAGATACTACGCCCTTACTAAGACTTGAAGCCTGAAACCTAAAACCTAAATACAAATGAAAACATACGACATTGCAGTTATTGGGTCGGGCCCTGGAGGCTACGTAGCGGCTATACGCGCTGCCCAATTAGGCTTTAAAACAGCCTTGATTGAAAAGTACAATACTTTGGGAGGAACTTGCCTGAATGTGGGCTGTATTCCTTCAAAAGCGTTGTTAGACTCGTCACACCATTATGACGATACCGTAAAACACCTTGATGCACACGGCATTACTATAAACGGCGACATTAGCTTTAGCTTGGAAAAGATGATTGCCCGCAAAAACGAGGTGGTAGCACAAACTTGTGCAGGAGTACAATTCTTGATGGATAAAAACAAGGTAGATGTGCTAAAAGGTGTAGGGAGTTTCTTGTCGGCTACTCAAATACAAGTAACCCCTAAAGAGGGTGCTGCTGAAACAATTGAAGCTACTTACACTATCATAGCCACAGGCTCAAAACCAGCTTCATTGCCTTTTATATCATTAGATAAAGAGCGTATTATCACTTCGACCGAAGCCTTACAACTGAAAGAAGTGCCTAAACACCTTATCGTAATAGGCGGGGGAGTAATAGGCTTGGAATTAGGACAAGTGTACCAACGCTTAGGGGCTAAAGTATCGGTAGTGGAATACACTGATAGCATTATTCCTACAATGGACAGAGGTTTGGGACGTGAGCTTACTAAAGTGCTTAAAAAACAAGGTTTTGGTTTTTATACAGGTCACCAAGTGAAGGAAGTAACTCGGGAGGGGGATACTGTAACGGTAAAAGCTACTACTCCAAAAGGCGAAGAACTTAGCTTAGAGGGAGATTACTGCTTAGTAGCCGTAGGGCGCAAGCCTTATACCGAAGGGCTGAACCTTGCTGCGGCTGGCGTAACTACCGATGAGCGCGGCAGGGTGATAGTGAACGACCACTTACAAACGGCAGCAGCTAACATATATGCTATAGGCGATGTGGTGCGCGGGGCTATGCTTGCTCATAAAGCGGAAGAAGAAGGTGTGTTAGTAGTAGAACAATTAGCAGGACAAAAACCACATATTGACTACAACTGCATACCAGGGGTGGTGTACACTACTCCGGAAGTGGCAAGCGTAGGTAAAAGTGAAGAACAACTAAAAGCTGAAGGTGCAAGCTACAAAGTAGGGCAGTTTGCTTTCCGTGCCTTAGGACGCGCCCGTGCAAGTATGGAAACTGATGGCTTTGTAAAAATATTGGCTGATACTAAGACTGATGAGGTATTAGGGGTACACATTATAGGGGCACGAGCTGCCGACATTATAGCCGAAGCAGTAACGGCTATGGAGTTCAGAGCGAGTGCTGAGGATATTGCCCGTATTTGCCACGCTCACCCTACCTTTACCGAAGCGGTAAAAGAGGCTGCTCTTGCGGCTACCGAGAACAGAGCGATACACGCGTAGGGAATTAGCAAATTAGAAATACAAGAGTCGCAACACTTAATTACAGGAAGTGTTGCGATTTTTTTCTAAAAAAAAATGAAAGAAAATTTGCGTATTAAAAAAATAAGCTATACTTTTGCGACTGTTAATTCGTCAATTATTAATTTTATGGAAAATCGTTTTGCTGACACTAAGACGGCTTTTTCTCTTAAAAGCCAATCGGAATTGAATTGGGCTTACTGGCTCTTCAAACTTATCGGTAGTCCGACCCTTACTAAAATGGGGACTGCCCTTACAAACTTTTCATTAAAAGTGCGCTTGCCTGTAGAGGGGCTTATAAAACGCACTGTTTTTAAACAATTCTGCGGTGGTGTATCGGAACAAGACTGTTTGCCGGTAATCAAGAAAATGCACGAAAAGGGTGTAGGTTCGGTACTTGACTACTCGGTAGAAGGTAAAGAAGACGAAGCCTCGTTAGAAGCTACTTTCAAGAAAACAATGGAAACTATTGACTTTGGCAATACGCACCGCAATGAGGGTATTCCTATTGTAGTTTTCAAACCTACGGGCTTTGGTAGATTTGCTATCTTCCAAAAAATCACTGAAAAAGAGCCTCTGACAGCTGAAGAAGAAAAAGAATGGGAACGCATTAAAGAGCGTTTTGATGCGGCTTGTAAAAAGGCTTATGAGTATAAAATTCCTATTTTAGTGGATGCTGAAGAAAGCTGGATGCAAACTGCTGCTGATAACCTTGTAGAGGAGATGATGCGCAAATATAACAAAGAAGAGGCTATAGTGTACAATACATTGCAAATGTATCGTCACGACCGCTTGCCTTACTTAAAAGGCTTATACGAGCGTGCTGTAGCCGATGGTTTTTACATAGGAGTGAAGATAGTACGCGGGGCGTATATGGAAAAAGAAAACGAACGCGCTGCACAAAAAGGCTATCCTACCCCTATATGTGCTAACAAACAAGCTACTGATGATAACTACAATGCAGTAGTTAAGTATATTTTAGACCATATAGACCGTATTGCTCTTTTTGCTGGTACTCATAACGAGCAAAGTACTGCCCTTATTATGAACTTAATGCACGAAAAAGGCTTACAACCTAATGATAAACGCGTGTGGATAGCACAACTGTACGGAATGAGTGACCATATTAGCTTTAACGCTTCGGAAGAGGGATATAACGTAGCTAAGTACTTACCTTTTGGTCCGGTACGTGAGGTGATGCCTTACTTAATACGCAGGGCTGAAGAAAATACTTCGGTGGCTGGACAAACAGGACGAGAACTCAACTTGCTAAGTGCTGAGAAAAAAAGAAGAAAAGAGGAGAATTAGAAAATTAACAAATTAGCAAATTAGAGAATTAGCAAATGTACGCCCTATGTACATTTGCTAATTTTTTAATTTGGTTGCTTTGCAAAATATTTGTACTTTTGCACTTTGATATTTGTTCATCACTAAATTATTAATAGTTAATAGCTTAAATGTCAGTAGATTCATTTAATAAACGCAGGTTGCTCACCTCCTATTTATCTGTAATAGTAAGCATTACCTTAGTACTTTATTTATTAGGGTTCTTTGGCTTTTTAATCCTTAGTACTAAAAAATTAGCTAATCATTTTAAGGAACAGGTAAAAGTAACTATACTGATAAAAGACAATGCTAAAGCTGCCGACCTTACTCAGCTGCAAAAAACACTATCGGTGGCTGCCTTTGTAAAATCATTGCATTTTATACCCAAAGAAGAGGCCGCTGAGAATTTGAGCAAAGATATAGGCGAAGATTTTGTTACTTTTTTAGGTACCAATCCGCTGCAAAACACTATTGACTTGAGTTTGAAAGCTGAGTATGCCGAGCCTGAAAAGATGCAAGAAATAAAGCGAGAATTAGAACAAAACTCTTTTGTTTCGGAAGTTTTATACGACCAATCATTGGTAACACTCATTCACGACAATGTGAATAGAATAGGACTTATTACTTTAGTTTTCAGTGTATTATTTACTTTTGTATCAATATTTTTGATAAATGCATCGATAAGACTTTCTATCTACTCTAAGCGATTTATCATTAAAACAATGCAGCTTGTAGGGGCTACTCGCAGCTTTATACGCCGACCTTTTATTTATACTAATGTGCGCTTGGGTATTATTAGTGCTTTGATTGCTATAGTGCTGTTCTGCTTTTCACTATGGGGTATTGTACATTCATATCCTGAGTTCAGTGCCTTGATAGATGGTACTATATTATTTGTTGTTTTTGTGGGTGTTTTGCTATTAGGAATACTTATTAGCTGGGGCAGCACTTTCTTCGCTACTCAACGCTTTCTGAACTTAAACACTAATGACCTTTACTACTAAATCTTGAACATATATAATACAGAAAAATTTAAAAGAAATGATATTTAAGGAAAAGAATTACTTTTTTATGGCAGTGGGCTTGGCTGTCATTACTTTGGGTTTTATACTGATGAGCGGTGGGGGTAGTGATGACCCTGCTGTATTTGACCCATCGGTATTTAGTTTTAGACGCATTCATCTTGCTCCAGGCTTAGTGCTTTTGGGCTTTGCTATTGAAATATACGCTATTTTGCTAAACCCTGAAAAAAGAAATAAATAATGGATACATTACAAGCTATTATCATTGCTATTATTGAAGGACTTACTGAATACCTTCCTATTTCATCTACCGCCCATATGGGTTTTACTGCTGCCTTAATGGGAATGCCCGACGATGAGTACCTAAAAATGTTCCAAGTATCTATACAGTTTGGCGCTATTCTTTCGGTAGTGGTGTTGTACTGGCGCAAATTCTTTGACTTTACAAACTGGAATTTTTACTTTAAGTTGGCTTGTGCGGTGGTGCCTGCTCTTATTTTAGGAAAATTGTTTGACGATAAAATAGAAGCTGTATTAGGCAACCAAAAAGCAATTGCTATAGTGCTTATCATAGGTGGGGTTATTCTGCTTTTTGTAGATAAATGGTTTAAAAATCCGAAAATTGATAATGAAAAGGAAATTACAGTTAAAAAAGCTGTTACGATTGGATTTTGGCAATGTTTAGCTATGATGCCTGGTACATCACGCTCGGCTGCCTCTATTATTGGGGGAATGACCCAAGGGCTTACACGTAAGGCAGCGGCAGAGTTTTCGTTTTTCTTAGCTGTACCTACAATGTTGGCTGTAACAGTCTATTCTATCTTCCTAAAGAGATGGGGTGAAGCCGAAGAGAAAGGTTATGAACTGATAATGAAAACAGACGAGAGTTTTTGGATGTTTATCATAGGAAATGTAATAGCCTTTATAGTGGCTATGATAGCGGTGAAATTCTTTATACATATCCTTACTAAGTTTGGATTTAAGGTGTGGGGTATTTACCGCATTGTGATAGGAACTGTATTATTGTGGTATTTTTGGTAGGTTACAATATGAAAGGACTACTGATAGTTTTTCTTTTTTTGTTTTTTATCTTGCCAACAAAGGCACAAACGGATAGTATTTCATATCGCCCTAAGCTAAAAGAAGTGCTATTGCCTGCTTCATTAGTTACAGTAGGACTTATTTCAAACGCTACTTATATTAATAGATACGTACAACGGCACGCTTATAGGTATTCGGGGGGTGAAAAGCTTCGTTTTGACGATTATTTCCAATATCTGCCTATGACCAGCGTATTTTTATGCAGTAATTTAGGAGTAAAACCTAAACATAATATAAAAGAGAGGCTGATAATAGGTGCTACAGCTTATGCTATTATGGGTGCTTTGGTAAATGGGATAAAATACACTGCTAAAGTGCGCAGACCTGATAATAGTACTTTCAATTCGTTCCCTTCGGGGCATACAGCTACTGCCTTTATGGGAATGGAATTTCTGTGGCAAGAATATAAAGACGACAATATATGGGTAGGTATTGGTGGCTATGCTATAGCTACTACCATTGGAGCTATGCGCCTGTACAACAACCGCCATTGGATAGGCGATGTGCTTGGTGGGGCTGGTATAGGTATTCTCAGTACTCGTATGGCGTATTGGCTATTCCCTTATACTTCACAGTGGTTTAGCCCTAAAAGTACTGAAAATAAAGGAGCACAAATGGTTTTATATCCTATTTATTCTTCTGAAATGGCAGGCTTAGGCCTCATTGTTAATTACTAATTTTCTAAATTAATTGTTTTGTTCTCATTCATTTTAAATATTGTACCACGTCCTTGGCTTATTAAAATAAGTTACTTAGTACGACCTTTTTTGGCACTCTATTTGAGGGGTAATAAATATAAAGACCCTATTGATGGTCGTACATTTAGAAAGTTCTTGCCTTATGGTTATGGTGAACAACGCCCTAATGTGCTTTCCCCCTCTACTCTTTCATTGGAAAGACATAGGTTATTATGGTTGTATTTAAAAGGGGAAACAGACTTTTTTAGCAAAAAGTTAAAAGTATTACACGTAGCGCCAGAACAGGCTTTTTACAAGCGCTTTAAAAAGCAACCCAATCTTGAATACATTACAACTGACCTCTATTCACCTTTGGCTGATGTAAAGGCAGACTTATGCGCCCTACCCTTTGAAGATGAGCGTTTTGATGTGATATTTTGCAACCACGTACTGGAACATATTTCAGATGATAAGCAAGCGATGAAAGAGCTGTACCGTGTAATGAAAAAAGGAGGTTGGGGTGTGTTCCAAGTGCCTTTGGACTACAATAGAGCTGTTACTTTTGAAGATGATAGCATAACTGACCCTAAGGAACGAGCACGCATTTTTGGACAATATGACCACGTGCGCGTTTACGGGATAGACTACTTTGAAAAACTGAGAAAAACAGGGTTTCAGGTAGAAGAAATACAGTATGCAAAACAGTTAAAAAAAGAAGAAATAGAACAGTATAGAATAGTGGAAAACGAACTGATTCCTATCTGTAAAAAGCCTTTATAGTTATTACAAACTATTTGATAATTAACTCATTACAAAAACACTATTAAAAAAGTAGGCTAAATATTAAAAAACATTTGTAAGTTTCAAAAATAAGCATTAATTTTGCAATCTGATTTTTAAGATGATGAGATTTATATATATTTTCATAATGGTTGCTTTGGTAGCTTGCCAATCAACTCAGAAGGATACCTTACGGTATATAGAGGGTGAGGCGCAAGGTTCTACTTATCATATTAAATACATCAGCAATAGTGATGAAAACCTAAAGCCGGCTATTGACTCTATCCTTGAAGTGATTGACTTATCAATGTCTACCTATCGTCCTGATTCAGCTATTTCAAAAATTAACGCAGGAGATAGTACAATTGTGGTAGATGAGCATTTTAGAAGAGTGTTCAAGGCTTCACAACAGATATGGCAAGAAAGTGATGGGCTGTTTGACCCTACCGTAGGGGTTTTAGTAAATGCGTGGGGTTTTGGCAAGAAAAAGATAGCTGAAACAGAACTTCCGACAGATGAGAAAATAGAAGAACTAAAACAGTACGTAGGTTTTAACAAAGTACACTTAACCGATGACAATCGTATAAAGAAAGATTTTTCAGCTATTTTGTTTGACTTTAACGCTATTGCTCAAGGGTATACCTCGGATGTAGTAGCTGAGTTTTTAGATAGCAAACAGGTTAAAAATTACATAGTTGAAATAGCTGGCGAAATGTTTTTAAAAGGTAGAAATACCATTGAAAACAAGGATTGGACAATAGGTGTAGAGAACCCTCTGAAGCCTTTGGACGAACGCGAATTGGTAGCAACTGTACAATTTACTAATCAAGGTTTGGCTACCTCAGGAAATTACAGAAAAGTATGGACGGATAGCAAAGGTAGAAAATATGTGCATTCTATCAATCCTATTAGCGGAAAAGCTACGCAAAGTGATGTGCTTAGTGCTACTGTAATAGCTCCTAACACTATGTATGCCGATGGTTACGCTACTATGTTTATGGTAATGGGATTAGAAAAAAGTAAAGACTTTTTGGAAAAACATCCTAACCTTGCTGTTTTATTGGTGTATAGCACTCCTGAGAATAAAGAGGCTACCTTTAAAACAAAAACTTTTGAGAAACTAATGATTCACTAACTAAAAATATTAATGTTAATAAAAGCAAATACTATGAATAGAATTTTTTTGACTTTGTGCTTAGGTGCTTTATTGCTATTCTCTTGTGAGACTAAGAAAGAAACCTTAAACTTTAAAGAATTAGAAGGCATTGCTGGTACTGTAGAATATAGAGTGAAATATATTTCTGCTGATACTACTGATTTAAAACACGCTATAGACTCAATAGTAAGAGAGGTAGATAATTCTCTTTCAGTTTATAACGAGGAGTCTGTAGTTTCAAAAATCAACAGAGGATATGTACCTACTAAAGCAGATGCTCATTTCAAAGAAGTATATACCGCAGCCCGCAAAGTATGGCAAGAAAGTGAAGGTATGTACGACCCTACTATCGGTATACTTGTAAAAGTATGGGGATTTGGACGTGAACACGTGCAATCTATGTCGCAAGTACCTACTGATGAGGAATTGGACAGCCTAAAACAATATGTAGGATTTGACAAAGTACATATTGGAGAAGATGGTTATGTAAAAAAAGATAACCCTGCTATTCAGATAGATTTGACTTCTGTTGTAAGAGGTTATACTGCAGATAAAATTGCAGAATTTTTAAAGAGTAGAAAGATTAATGACTATGTGGTAAGAGTTGCTGGAGAAATTGTAGTAAATGGTAAGAATACTATTGAGAAAAAGCCTTGGATAACTTCTGTAACCGATCCATACCAACTTGATGAAAATTATACTGAACTCAACTTGAAACTCACTGATGAGGCTGTATCAACTGATGAAAGTTTCCGTAGAGTGTGGATTGATGGTAACGGCAGACGCTTTGTACACATTATCAATCCTTTTACTGGGAAACCTTTGGAAAGCGAAATGCTTAGTGCTACTGTAGTGGCTAAAACCGCTCGCGAATCGGATTCGTACGCTACTATGTTTATGCTTATTGGTCTTGAAAAAAGTAAAGAGTTCTTGGCTAAACACCCTGAAATAAAAGCTTTATTAATTTACAGCGATAAGGATAATAAAGTACAATCTTATATTACTAAAAACTTAGAACCTATTTTAATAGCTGATAATAAGTAATAACGGTTCATATTTATATGTGGTAGAGGTTGCCCACCTAAAAGTTGTGGACAACCTCTTATTTTATATTTTTATACTGAATTTTATATGATAGGAATTATTGGAGCTATGGAGCTTGAGATAACTACACTTAAAGCTGCCATAGATAATTGTAAAGAAGTAAAAATAGGACGTTTTGCTTTTTATGAAGGTACATTGGCAGGCACTGAAGTTGTTGTGCTGCTTTCGGGGATTGGTAAGGTGAGTGCTGCCGTAGCTACTACTCTGCTTATTGAACGTTATGCCCCTTCATTAATTATCAATACAGGAACTGCAGGAGGATTAGGAAATACTAAAGTACACGATATTATCTTAGCTACTGAAGTACGACACCACGATGTAGATGTTACTGCTTTTGGTTACGAAATAGGGCAACAAGCCCAAATGCCCCCTGCTTTTGCTGGTGATATTCATTGGTCTTCGGAAATGAAAAAAGTAGCACAAATACACCAACATACACTGCACTACGGACAAGTAGTGAGTGGAGATTCTTTTATTTCAGACCCTATACGCTTAGAGCTGATAGCAAAAAACTTCCCTGAAGCTAAAGCTGTAGAGATGGAAGCAGCTGCTATTGCCCAAACATGTTACTTACTAGGAATACCCTTTGTGATGCTTCGTGTTATTTCGGACAAAGCAGGCGAGGGTAATGCTATTTCATACAACGAGTTCGTAAATGAAGCTGGTAGGATTTCGGCTACTATAGTACAAGATTTTTTAGCCTCCTTACATTAGACTTCCATCAAAAAGGAAGGGCAAAAGATCTTTGATTGAGTCGGTTTGTATGATATTGCCTTCAGCCCCCATAAAGTATACAGGAATAAGTTTCTGTTGCTTGGTTTCGTATTCTGATAATGACTGCCTGCACGCCCCGCAAGGAGATACTGGATGCGCTGTAGGGGTTTGAGCTGTACCGCTAATGGCTATCATCTCAATCTCTTCGTCGGGATACTGAGAAGATGCTTGATAAATAGCTACTCTTTCGGCACAT
The DNA here is from genome assembly GCA_963523735.1 of uncultured Capnocytophaga sp. Lineage (GTDB taxonomy): Bacteria > Bacteroidota > Bacteroidia > Flavobacteriales > Flavobacteriaceae > Capnocytophaga. Next base: position 14,220 of record CAUREJ010000024.1, on the reverse strand, counting down.
AAACCTGAAGGATAAGCGGCATTCTCCTGATTAGAGCCTGTAAATATATGTCCGTTTTTCATTAATACAGCTGCTCCTACCTTAAAGTTAGAGTATGGGGCATAGGCTTTTTGACGTGCTGCAATAGCCTCGTTCATTAAGAGTTGTACCTTTTCAGGAAGCTCGGTGACTGCTTGGTACACAGTGTAATGAATATGTAATTGATGTTCTACTTTCATAAGAAAAAAATTAATATGCCGCAAAAGTAGTAATATTTTTAAAGAAATACAATAATTTATGCATTTATTTTCATTAGCACTTCGCTTATTCTTCTTTGTGTTTTTGGCAAAAAATTGTATTTTTGTCGCCTATTTGAGACATATAAAAATATTAGGTTTAGAAATTAGTAAATAAAATGAAATATGAAGAAATACATTTCTATATTGATGGGTATTATGACATTTAATGGTTTGCAAGCGCAACAAGCGCTCACCCCCGAAAAACTATGGTCTTTGCACCGCGTGAGTGGCATTGGGGTTACTCCCGATGAACAGTATGTATTGGTAAGTGTAACCACTCCTAATGTGAAAGATAATTCTTTCAGCAAAGAATATTACAAATTGGCTGTAAAGGGTGGCGTACCCATACCAATAAGCCAAGAGGAAGTAGAACGTATTACTGCCAAATACAACCCTAACAAAAAGCTCGGCTTGGTGAAGCTCATACATAAAGAAGTGAAAGTAGAGCCTGTATTAGGAAAAGATTTCTACGATGACTTAGAAAAATCATCGGGGAGACTGTACAGCAGTTTAGACCACCGCCATTGGGATACCTGGAATGAAGGTAAATACAACCACGTGTTTATAGAAGATACCGATGGACAGCAAAGAGATTTGATGCAAGGACTACCGTTTTACTGCCCACAAATGCCTTTTGGAGGCTCAGAAGACTATATATGGAGCCCTGACGGACAGAAAGTACTGTTTGTTACCAAAGCCAAAGTAGGCACTGAGTATGTACTCAGCACCAATACTGATATATACGAATTAGACCTCTCTACGATGAAAATGAAGAATCTAACAGAGGGAATGATGGGCTATGACACTTACCCACAATACAGCAAGGAGGGCGTACTAGCGTGGCTGAGTATGGCACACGATGGTAATGAAGCCGACAAGAACGACTTATACATACTAAAAGACAACAAACGCATCAATCTTACAGCACAGTGGGATAACACTGTATTCAGTTATCGTTGGAGTAATGATGGCAAGCTGATTTACCTAATAGCCCCTACCCAAGGTACCGAACAACTTTTTGTAGTAGATGTTTTTGGCAAAGATACTACCCCTAGACAACTCACTCAAGGTGTTTTTGATATAAATGGCATTGTAGGACAGGCGGGCAACCTTTTAATAGTAACGCGTACTGATATGAATCACGCCGCTGAACTATTTACTATCAACTTAAAAGAGAAGAAAAAAGGATATGCTACCCTCACACAGTTATCGCATTTTAATGACGAAGCCTATAAGCAAATAGCCCAATGCCCTATAGAAGCTCGTACAATAAAAACCACTGATGGTAAGGATATGCACGCTTGGGTGATTTATCCTCCTGATTTCGACCCTAATAAGAAGTACCCTACCCTACTCTACTGCCAAGGAGGCCCTCAGTCACCAGTTACACAATTTTACAGCTTTAGGTGGAATTTTGAATTAATGGCATCGCAAGGTTATATAGTGATAGCTCCTAACCGACGTGGCTTACCTGGTTTTGGAGTAGAATGGAATGCCCAAATCAGTGGGGATTGGGGAGGAAAACCTATGCGTGACTACCTATCGGCTATTGATGATATAGCCAAAGAACCATACGTTGATAAAGAACGCTTAGGGGCTGTAGGGGCTAGCTATGGTGGTTATTCTATCTACTTTTTGGCAGGTATTCACCAAAAGCGATTTAAGAGTTTTATTGCCCATTGTGGGGTGTTCAACCTGCAAAGTATGTATGGCACTACCGAAGAACTCTTTTTTAACAATAATGAGATAGGTGGAGCATATTGGGAAAAAGAGAATGCTGCTGCCCAAAAATCATATAAGGAGTTTAACCCTATTGAGAAGATAAATAATTGGGATACCCCTATACTTATCATTCACGGTGGTAAGGACTATCGCGTACCCGAAGAGCAAGGTTTTCAGGCTTTCACAGCAGCTCAGCTAAAGGGTATTAAAAGTGAATTTTTATATTTCCCTGATGAAAATCACTGGGTATTGCAGCCTCAAAACGGATTGTTATGGCAACGAACCTTCTTTAAATGGCTGAAAGAAACTCTTTGATTTTAGAATCCATAAAAAAAGCTGGCTAAGATTGATTTCTTAGTCAGCTTTTTTATGTTTTATTGTAATCTTTTAAAACACGTCGCCTTCTTTGAGTTTTTCAGCATTTTCAGCTAATTGAAGCTCATCGATGAGGCGTTGTACATCACCGTTCATAACGCTTTGCAAATCATAAAGGGTAAGACCAATACGGTGGTCGGTTACGCGACCTTGAGGGTAATTATAGGTACGTATTTTAGCAGAACGGTCACCACTGGATACCATTGATTTACGGCGTGCTGAGTCGGCTTCCATTTTCTTAGCAAGTTCCATTTCGTAAAGACGAGAACGCAATACTTTGAGAGCTTTCTCAAGGTTTTTGTGCTGAGATTTCTCATCTTGACAACGCACCTCGATACCCGTAGGTATGTGCTGTAACTGTATAGCAGAATAGGTAGTATTCACTGACTGTCCACCAGGCCCTGTAGAAGTAGTACGGATAATTTTCACATCGGCCATATCGAGTTCTACATCAAATTCTTCGGCTTCGGGCAGTACCATTACGGTGGCAGCAGAGGTGTGTACACGACCTTGAGTTTCGGTTTGTGGCACACGCTGAACGCGGTGTACTCCTGCTTCAAACTTCAAAGTACCATAAACATTTTCACCTGTAACCTCAAAGATAATTTCTTTATAGCCCCCTGCGGTACCTTCGTTTAAGTCCATTACCGAAGTACTCCAGCCTTTGCTTTGGCAGTATTTGGTGTACATACGATATAAGTCGCCAGCAAAGATAGACGCCTCATCACCCCCAGTACCTGCACGTATTTCCATCACTGCATTTTTAGCATCTTCGGGGTCTTTAGGGATAAGCATTATCTTAATTTCTTCTTCAAGTTGTGGAAGTCGTTCTTTGCATTCCTCTAATTGCAGTTTAGCCATTTCAACCATTTCGGGGTCGGAACCATCGGCAATAATCTCTTCGGCTTCAGTAAGGTTACCAGTAACATTGATGTACTCTTCACGCTTATCCATCAGCTCTTTAAGGTCTTTGTATTCCTTATTAAGCTGTATATAGCGCTTTTGGTCGGCAATGATGTCGGGCTGAATAATAAGGTCGGACACCTCATCAAAGCGTTGTTTAACGATGTTAAGTTTATCGAGCATATTCTTTAAGTTCTTGTTTGAGGGTGCAAAAGTAGTAAATAATTAGCAATTTAGCAAATTAGGAAAAGTCTGTTTTTATTTTACTAACCGCCTTATTGGCAGATAATCTTCACTTCTTTGTCCTTAAATTTTTCTGAAATCCATTGTTGTAGTTTCTCAGCATCTACCTCTTTTACTACCTCTTTATCCTTAACCATTTCTTTTAAAGGCTCATAAATCATCACAGTAGTAGTACGGATAGAATCTTTTGAAATAAAATTATTAAGCTTTCCGAAATAAAAATCCTTGATATTAGGGAATAACACCCTTACTTCATTAGCAAAAGTAGGGTCGGAAGGCTTATACTGTTCCAACTCATCGGTAAGATGCTTAATTTTCACATCTTTATTAGAAAGGGTAGCCTTATTCTTATTAATTTCTGTGAGTATTTCATCACTAACATCGGTTTCTTTCTGACGAATAATAAGCTCTGTATTATTTATCTTAAAGTTTTTCAGGTTACTTTGCAGAGTTTTGAGTTCTTCCTCAGTAAATTTCTTATCTAAAAAGGCTAATTCTATTGTTTTAGGTGAGCTGTTATAGCGTATTTTCTTATAAATGATTGTATAACCACTATTTTCAAACTCAGCTGTAATGTAATGAGATACATTTTCGTGAAAAGTTTTTTCTTGGAACAGCGTATACGCCAAATACAAACTGGGAGTTGTAATAAGTACTACCAACGAGCTGATTACATAGCGCAAACGTTTGTTAAGCTTTTCATTACCCGTATTTTTAGGAGCGTATTTCAAGTACTTAATGATAAGGAAAGTAGCAATACCGATAAAAAAGCAGTTGATGCTATACAGGTAAAAAGCCCCTAAGAAATAAGTAAAATTGGCTGTTGCAAGTCCGAAGCCTGCTGTACAGAGGGGAGGCATTAAGGCTGTAGCGATAGCTACCCCAGGTATAGGGTTCCCTCTATCTTGTCGGGTGAGTGATATAGCCCCTACTATACCACCTACAAAGGCAATAAGCACATCATAAATAGTAGGTGAGGTACGTGCTAACAGCTCTGATTGCACATCTTTAAACGGACTTATGTAGAAATAAATAAACGATACCAACAGACTCACAATAGTGGCTACGAAGAGGCTTCTGCCGGTTTTTTTTAGCAAACCAAAATCGTAAGTAGCGAGGGCAAATCCTGCTCCTACAATAGGCCCCATTAAGGGCGAAATAAGCATCGCACCTATAATTACGGCTGTAGAATTGACATTCAGCCCTATAGAGGCAATGAGAATAGCACAAGCCAAAATCCAGAGGTTTGCCCCTCTGAACGATATATTACTAAGTATATCGTCTATTACTTTCTCTTTCTTCTCTTCTCCTTGATGTAGATTGAATAGGTTATTTAAAAAACTCATATTTTTATTTGTTTATTTACTATTTTCTTGTTAATTCTCTATTTTTCCAATGCTTCTTTAATGGTATTCACCTCGGCACCTATATCACCTGCTCCTACTGCTAAGAGTAGTGATGGTTTCTTTTTCAGCAAGAAAGGAATTAAGGCTTCTTTGCTTACTAAGGTTTTCTGTTTGGCAGTAATCTTATCTAACAGAGCCTGTGAAGTAATGCCCTCAATAGGCAATTCACGGGCAGGATAGATATCCAATAGTATTACCTCATCGAACTGTGATAAACTTTTGGCAAAATCGTCCATAAAGTCGCGGGTACGGGTAAAGAGGTGTGGCTGGAAGATAATAGTTTTAGGAGTATGAGGGTACATTTCGGCTACTGCTTGGTAAAGCGCACTAATTTCGGAAGGATGGTGTGCATAGTCGTCAATAAAGACTAAATCTTTCTGTTTAATGATATAAGAAAAGCGTCTTTTTACCCCTTTAAAAGTAGCTAAATGAGGCAGTAACACCTCCGGAGCAAATCCTGCTTTTACAGCTACCGAAACGGCTGCTAAGGCATTGAGCAGGTTATGCCGCCCAGGTTTTACAAAAGTATAGTCCTTATAAACGCCTCCGCTGTATTTAAAATCGAAGTGATATACGCCATTCTCTACACGGATATTTTGGAAAGAGTAATCGGCATCATCTTCCAATCCATAAGTTTCGCCAGCAATATGTAAGCCATTGCGCACTATAAGGCTACCCCCTTGTTTTATCTTGGCAGCAAACTGATGAAAGCCTTCAATAAGATGTTGTTCATCACCATAAATATCCAGATGGTCGGCGTCCATTGAGGTGATACAAGCTATATTAGGCGATAAGCGCAAGAACGACCTATCAAACTCATCGGCTTCGGCTACCGTGTACTCACTGCCTTTAAGCACTAAGTTACTGCCAAAATTTTCGGCTATTCCGCCTAAAAAAGCACTTACTGGAGCACCTGCTTCAACCAATATATGGGCTAAGATGCTGGTAGTAGTAGTCTTACCGTGAGTACCTGCTATGGCTAAACAGAAGCTGTTTTGAGTAATGAGCCCCAGCACTTCCGAGCGTTTTACTACCTCAAAGCCTTGCTGCTGAAAGTACACCAATTCACTATGTTCTTTGGGGATAGCAGGGGTATAGATAACTAAGGTAGTAGCTTTATCTTTGAACGGAGCAGCAATTTGGGCTACCTCATCGATAAAATGCACGCTAATACCTTCTTTTTCTAACATTTCAGTAATTTCGGTAGGGGTACGGTCGTAACCTGCTACCAGCTTCCCATTGGCGTTAAAATACCGAGCAAGAGCCGACATTCCTATACCGCCTATCCCTATAAAATAAACGTTTTGTATTTTTTCTAAGTTCATTATTTTGTTGTTTCAATCAATTTTCCATTAAGGTAATTACTCACTTTTGTTTCCTTAGTACTGCGGTCTTCGCAAGTTTTTTGGGTAAGTACGCCCTTGTTATACAGTTCACGGCAATTGCCTTTTTCGGTGATGTAAAACTTTTCGGTCAGATTGCCTTCGGGGTCGTACTTTGTAGTAGCTTTGCCGTCAATAACTTCTAATTTTAGTTTGCCGTTTTGGTAGAACTCACGAGTGATGTTCTTAATAGTATTCACCTCTTTGCTTGGGTTGCCATTTTTGTGATAAGTAGTAACTATTTGGTCGGCACCTTCTTTTAGGTTGGTATGGATTTCTATTTTCTGTGCTACATTCCCTGCATAGTTATATACTAAGCCTTCAATAATATTGCCTTTAAAGATATTTTTTTTGCGCAAGCGCCCTTCATTGTTAAACAAGTGAATTTCGGAAAGCTTACCATTATCAAAGATATAAGTAGAAGCTATATTTCGGACTTTGTTTAAGAACTTACCTTCCCCTACAAATAGTCCGCCATTCCCTATTTCAAACTCAAAGTGCTGCTCATCATTATCAATCACATAAGTACCTTTTTGCAAGGCTACCTTACGCGTAATGTAGGCTTGGCGTATCATATCGGCATTGATACTAGCTGAGTTACCGGACTTCATCAATCGCTGTAACTGCTGATAGACCTCATAATTGGTGTATTCCTTTATTTCGACAATTCCCTTTTTAAAGGCATCACTTTTAGTATCGATAAAAACAGACGATTTTAGGGTGGTTTGCGAAAAGGCAAGCCCTACCCAAGCTATCATTATAAGGGTAATGTATTTTCTCATTCTTTTCTATTTTTTTAATTCTTCAAATATCAAATCGACAATTTCTTGGGTAGCATTGGGTTGTGCAAGTGTTTTGATATGCTGGGCAAGGCTTTGTTGCTGTTTTTCGTCGGCTATTAGGGTGCTAAAAGTATGGGCGAACTTAGCCTCTAACTCATTTTCACGCAGTAAGATAGCTGCTTGCTTATCGGCTATAGCCTTAGCGTTTTTGGTTTGGTGGTCTTCGGCTACATTGGGTGATGGTATAAATATCACAGGTTTGCCTACTACACACAACTCACTTACCGAGCTGGCTCCTGCCCTTGAGATGATTACATCGGCTACCGCAAAAGCAGCTTCCATCTTATCGATAAACGCTAATACGCGCACCTTATCACTATTATACTTTTTGTACTCATCATAATAGAGTTTACCGCACTGCCATAGCACTTGTACCCCAAGTTGCTCGAACAAAGGCAACTGTGCTTCAACCAACTGATTGATGCGCCTTGCCCCTAAGCTGCCCCCCAGTATTAGGAGTGTTTTTTGCTGACTATTTAAGTGGAAATAAGAAAAACCTTCTTCGCGGTGTTGGGCTATGTTCAGCAAGCCTTCACGGATAGGGTTACCCGTTTTCACTATCTTCTCTTTTGGAAAAAAAGCCTCCATACCCTCATAAGCCACGCATATTTTCTTTGCTTTTTGGGCAAGCATCTTATTAGTGATGCCAGCATAGGAGTTTTGCTCTTGAATAAAAGTAGGGATACCCATTTGCCCTGCTACCTTCACTACTGCCCCACTGGCAAAGCCTCCGGTACCTATTACGGCATCGGGTTTAAAACGCTTGATTATTTGTCGTGATTTGAGCAAGCTGTGAATAAACTTAAAAGGGAATAGCAAGTTTTGCCAAGTAAGTTTGCGTTGGATACCCGAAATCCATAACCCCTGAATGGGGTAGCCTGCTTGCGGTACTTTTTGCATTTCCATACGGTCTTTAGCGCCTACAAACAATATTTCGGCATCGGGGGTACGTCTTTTTATTTCGTTGGCAATAGCAATAGCGGGGAATATATGTCCGCCAGTACCGCCTCCTGATATGATAAATCTTTTCATTTTTAGGTTCGTTAAAGGTTAGGAATTAAGGTTTTTTAATTCAATAACGGTAATTTCAGGCCATACGCCAAGCCTACCAGGGAAAGCGTGATAACCAAATCCACGATTAACGTTTAGGTATTTACCATTATCCTCATACATTCCGCCCCAGTATTTATAGGCGTATTGTGAAGGACTCCATTTCACCCAACCCGGTATTTCAATACCAAACTGCATACCGTGGGTGTGTCCGCTAAGGGTAAGCTGAATGTCTTTGTTTTCGGGCAATACTACCACCTCCCAGTGGGTAGGGTCGTGACTCATCAGTATTTTGAAATCGGTATCGGCAATGCCTTCCATAGCTTTGTTCAAATCACCGTATTTAGAAAAGCGACCTTTCCCCCAGTTTTCAACACCTATAAGGGCTATTTTCTCACCATTGCGTTCTAAATAGCGGTGTTCATTTAGCAATAAATTCCAACCCATTTCTTTCTGAAGGGCAAAGAGTTTTTCTAAATTCTGTTGCTTGGCTTGGGCAGTTTCCCAAGAGGAATAATCGCCGTAATCGTGGTTACCCATTACCGAGAAAACTCCGTCACGAGCGTGTAGGGTGGCAAAGAGGCTTTTCCAGTGGTGCACCTCGTCGGCTAAGTTATTTACTAAATCGCCAGTGAAGAGGATTACATCACTTTGTTGGGCGTTAATGAGTTCGACCCCATAGCGTATTTTGTCATAATTATCAAAGCTACCGCAATGAATATCCGATATTTGGGTAATCCGATAGCCATCGAACGCCTTGGGGAGGTTATCAAAGTACAAGGTGTACTTCCATACCTTATAATTGTACTTACCCTTAAAGATGCTATACAAAATTCCTGCCAAAGGGATAGCTGCTAAGCCCCAGCCGAGTGTACTTATGAACTTGCGGCGGGAAGGCAAACGCCTACGCCCTTGGGTTGCCTTGCGAAAGGGCAAGCGGATAAGGCGTACCACATCTTCTAACAACAGGGGTATGCTCACAAACAGGCAAATAATAAGCCACGAGAACAAGCCTGCTACGGCGTATTGCTGAGGGGCACTCCACACTACCTTACCACGACCAAACCAATGGTACAACAGATGGGCTACTACTGCCAAAGCTGACAACCAAAACACCCAATGTACCCAACGAGGGGCTTTGAGAGCTTTCAGGCTTCGGCTGGCGTAAAAAGTTAGTAAAAAAAATACCGTAAAGATACTGATAAGAATGATGTAAAGCATAGAGTAAATTAGCAAATTGATAAATTCGTTAATTGGCAGATTGGATAATTTTCTTTATATTCTCGACTGATGAGATAGGGCGTTTGTTTTCATCTAAAAACGCTTCTGTTTTAAACGAGAAAGGCAGGGTTGTACCGAGTTCCTCAAAAACAGTACCAGAAAAATGTACTTGGCTAAAACCTGCGGCTTTTATCTGCTGTATGCTTTGCGGATTGATACCGCCGCCTGGCATAATGGTGGGTTGCCCTTGCGCAATGGCGTTGAGTTCTTTAAGCAGTGCAAGCCCTTCGATAGCCGATTTTTTACCGCCCGAGGTAAGGATACGTTCCACCCCTAAGCGTTTGAGTGTTTTGATAGCGGTGATAGGGCAAGGAGTACAATCAAAAGCGCGGTGGTAAATAAATTCCATAGTGCCGGCAGCTTCTTTGAGGCGAGCAGTACGCTCCTCATCAATCGTATTATCACGGTGCAGTACGCCAGTAACTACCCCTTGGCAACCGAGTTCACGGCAGAGGGCAATATCACGTAACATTACATCGAACTCCTCGTCGGTATAGGTAAAGTTACCACTGCGCGGACGTATAAGTACACAGTTACCAATAGTGAGTTCGTCCATTACTTTTTTAATAAGCCCATAGCTGGGGGTAACGCCCCCTACGCCTAGCTCACTACACAATTCAATACGGGTAGCACCCGCTATTTGAGCATTTTTAGCCGACTCGAACGAGCTGGCACATATTTCATAAATCATAATAATCCAAAATTTTTGGGGCAAAGATATGAAATAATTGGCAATTGGCAAAAGAGATTCGCAAATTTGGAAATTAGCAAATTAGAGCGTATGTAGTTAAAAAATAAGGAGCAAGTGCGGACTTGCTCCTTGTTTTTTTGCAAATGTAAAATAGAACTATACTTTGAAATCTCCTAAATTGAATTGTGGTATCTCAACCGAATTAAAATATTGTGTTGTAATTTTCTCTAAAGAAAAATTATTGATAATATCTTGAGCTAAAAAAATATCCAAGTCAGGGATAATCTCAAAATGTTCTTTTATAACTTCATCACTTATGGGTAGCCTTGAGCGTATATTCTTGAAGAATTTCACTTCCGAATATTCTACTTTTTCATCGGCATAGATTACGTGAAAAGCAATGTGTAGTAAGCTAAGTTGTTCTTCTTCTGAAAAGTTTGTCTTACTCAATTCATTTAGATATTCCTCAATGAACAGTTTCCCTTTAGCATTAATTTCTGCTACAAAACTTTTGATTTCATTTGCAAAATCAAAGCTTTTTAAAAGAGCTTCTTTAGCACATAGTTGCTGAATAGTATCTATCTCTTCTTGTACTATCTCACCATCAGAAGCCATACAACAAAAAGCTGTTTTCAGTAAAAAATCATTGAATGCTGTCATATCAGTTTTTTTTATAGTTATTTTTTAAATGCTATTTAAAGCCTATTTTATTTTTTCTTGATGTGTTAGCTACATCCTCTTTCTGTTCCATTTTATTTTTTATTTGTTCATAACTAAGTAAATCTGTATGTGAAAGTGAAGGCTTCATACTTTTTATAACTTCTATCACTATTGTCTCTGAAATTCGAACTTCTTGTTTTAAAGCCTTGCGCGAAGCTTCATCGCAGATAAACTTAATGTCGCTTGACACAAAGTTTTCAGTAGCACTAGCAAAAGTAGCATAATTCATTCCTAACTCTATGGGGCGTTTTTTTAGATATAGTTCAAACATTTTCTCACGAGCCTCAAAGTCGGGGGGAGAAAGATAAATATGTTTATCTAAACGCCCTGAACGCAAAATAGCAGGGTCTATAGCTGTAGGGCGATTAGTAGCTCCTATTATAAAAATGCCATCTTCACTACAATTGTTCATTTGTGCTAAAAATTCATTGACAGCATTGGCATTCATCTGACTCATATTAGCAGTATCACGGCTGGGCACTAAGGCATCAAGTTCATCTATAAAGATAATACTTGGAGCATTTTTGCGGGCTTCCTCAAATAGTTTTTTAATATTCTCTTGAGAGGCATTTACCCATTTACTTTGTATGTCTGATGGTTTTACTTGAAAGAAATTAGCCTCAATTTCTTCAGCCATACGTTCAGCAAAAAATGTTTTACCACAGCCTGGAGGACCATATAATAACATCCCATTAGGAATTGTAAGCCCGTATTCAGCATAGTGCTCTTTGTCATTTAAGGCATCAATGATATCTAACTGTACCAACTCTTTTAAGGCTTGCATTCCTGCTATAGCTTCAAATCCCTTCCCCTTTTTCTTCTCATTTAGTATTACTTTTTTATTAGTGGTAGGGACAGAAGTCTCTAACAAAAGCTCTTTTTCTCCATTAAGCACCGCCATAAATTCTTCTGCCGACTGAAATCTATTTTCAGGGAAAGGTTGCAGTGCTTTGTGAATAATAGCCTTTGTTTGCTCATCTACCTTTTCATCAAAGTACAATGTTTTTCTAGCTGCTAAAACAGCTTCTTCTACATCAGTATTTCCTGCTTTATAGTTTGAAATTTCTGTAAAATAAGGAGGCAAACCATTCAATAAATGATAGTATAAAGCTCCTATCGAGAAAATATCTGATTGGATAGAAAATATTTTGTTAAAAACCTCATTTGCCATATAAAAAGGCGAGAGCCCTTGGGTAGTAAACTCTTTATGGCTTTGCTGCAAGTAGCGAGCATAACCAAAGTCAATAATTCTAGGGGTTGCTACTCCACTTTGCAGGTCAAGCATCACATTCAGGTTGGTAAGCTCGTTGTGAATAATAGGTTGCTGTAGCGAATGTAAATAGGCTACTCCTTTCAGCACTTCCAAAATATAGTTTTTAGCCTCATAAACAGATAGTTTACCTTCGCGAGCCATCTTATCAGCTAAAGTTTCACCACTAATAAAATCAAGCACCAAATAGGAGTACTTCTGCTGTTGGATAAGCGTAGTGCCGCTATCTACATAACTTATTACATTCGGGTGTTTTAGTTGTTTGGTTATCTCTATTTCAAGAACTTCACCCTCAGTCGTAAATTGCGAATGATGTAATTTAGAGAGACAGAAAAGTTTTAAAAACTTTATTTGCCCCTCACTATCCTGCACACGGTAATTCTCGGCATAAGTCCCTTTTTTCAAAAAGAACTGCACTTTATAGCTGCCTATAATATCATTGCGTTGTAGTATGCTGTTCATATCCTATCCTACTAATACCGAATCATCACCGCTTGGGCGTTGTTCATCAGGCAATAAGTGAATCAATTCAACTACAATAGGATGTAAACGCTCTACTGTAGGGTTGCTAACAATAATCTGCTGTGCTTCATTAAGCAATTGACGTGCTTGTTGAGAATTGCGCCAATTATAATAACCAAAATTATCATTATGTTGCTTTACAAATCCTATAAGTTGATAAATAAAGGTTAATTGTATGAATAGACCTTCTATTTCTTCTAATAAGGTACGCCCTAACTTTTCATCTTTAGCACGTAATACTTCGTCTAATTGTCGTTTGAGTTCGTCTACAGCTTTAGCTGTCTGCTCGTTACCCAACTCTTTTTGCGCTTTTTCTAATCGGTAAAACTGATTTTTCAGCTCAGCTTCCAAAGTAGGCCAAGCACTTGAAGCTTCTATTTTATCAACTTTTTTGAGTTGCTGGCGAAGTTTATTTAATACCTCAACAGCTTTCTGACTAGGACTGTTTTCAAATTCTTTCTTTAGAGTATTGATTTCTTTTTTAATTTCAGCCAACTGAGGATTATTATTTCCACTATCTTCTAATTCTTCAATACTACCCAAAGCTTTGCGAAGCTCATTAGCAACTAAGTGAGTATCTTCCGAAGTCTTTTGGGTATCTACCTTAACTTCATACGTAAAATCTAAGTAAGGGAAATAAGCTGTTACTGTTATTTTTTCAGAACGGTCTATGCTTATAGTTAAATCAACTTCGCTATTTTCGGGAAGTAAACGAGGTAAATCGGTGCCAGTAATTTTAATATCTGCCACGTGTTCATTGTAGATAGCTCGTGTACCTTCAGCACCCTCTTCTCCTTCATATAATGGAATACGAATAAAATCATCGTTCATTCCTGGTCGTATTTGTTTTTGTGTTTTTAATCCGTTGCGAATACCTACTGTAGGAATTGATTTATTTTTTTCTAAGCCTTTTACCGTTTCAAACACTATTTTATTGGTATCACGTTTTTTAATTTCAATACCAAAATTGTAAGCCAAAGTAGCATTGCCTATTTTTGAACCTTGTATAATAGTAAAACTCTTAGGCTCACTTTCTAATAGGTTACCACGATCGTCGTAAAGTGTTACCTCAAAAGCGTTAGTTTTACCTTCTACCAATTGTGTTTCTACTACCTCTCCTATTTCGTTGATAAGCACTTTACCACTACTCCACGCTTTGTCACTACGGGTAATTTCAGCAAAGACTTGTGAAGGAATAGCTCCTTCGGTTTTATCTTTTAGTATCTTTAAAGTAACATACTCATTGAGTTCTACTGTTGAGGCTTCGTGTCCTATTTCCAACTGAATTTTAGAACGGTCGCGAGTTTGCTCTTTTACCGTTTCTGATAGTTCAATAGTTGAAGCATACAAAGCTGCCCCGCGCGATACTACGGTCATAGGGTCTACTGAGGTATCAGGCTTGCAGATTTGTTTTTCAAGCATACCGCGCAATATAGGTGAAAAAGTAGGCCCTCCTACCAAGATAAGGGAACTCAAATCACTGCCATTTAGGTTATTTCGCTGTAATAACTTTAGAGAAATATCTATTGCTCTTT
>CAUREJ010000023.1:0-32101 GCA_963523735.1 uncultured Capnocytophaga sp. | reverse complement strand
AAAAGAGCTAATGGTAAATATGTAAAATTTCAACTTACAGATTGCTATAATGATAGAGCAAAAGCAATATACCTCACTTTTCAGTACCAACTATCGGACGACGGTAATTTTTAATATTATTAATAATAGCTTTAAGAGGCTGTTCAGCTATGGGCAGCCTCTTTTTTTCTGAAAGAAATACTCAATATGCAACAATCACTCATTATGGCTTTGCTCATAGGTCTTTTCACTTGGCAAGGCTTTGCACAAACAGATACATACGAAGATAAAAAGGTAGAACTATCGGAGGTTATTGTTACAGCTACTCGTGCCCAAAAGAACCTTAAAAATGTGCCTATTACTGTGCAAGTAGTAACCGCTGAAGATATTCGCAAATCACAAGCTACCGACTTTCAATCGTTTTTGGAAACAGAACTTGCAGGCATTAACTTTACCTACGATGGTGGTATGCCTAATATTAATATGATGGGATTTGGAGGTAAATACGTGCTTTTTTTAGTAGATGGTGAGCGTATGGCTGGCGAAACTTTTGATAATATAGACTATAACCGCATAGACTTAGACAATATTGAGCGAATTGAAATTATCAAAGGGGCATCATCATCTCTATATGGTTCTAATGCCTTGGGAGGAGTAATTAATATCATCACTAAGAATGCTAAAAAGACTTTTGAGGGCAGTGCCAGCTACTTATATGAAACTTCTAAAAGTCATAAAGCCAATGTGGGAGTAGGCAGCAAACAAGAGTGGGGCAGCATTAGGCTTACTTCTTTCTACAACTTCCGTGAGCCTTATACATTGCAAGACAGTGAACCACTCCGTTCATATAAAAATGGCACTCTTATTCCTTCAGAAAAAGGAGAGCTAAGCATTGCAGGATTCACTACTTATGGGGTAACTCCTAAGCTAACTTTTAACATTTCGCCTAAAACTGATATTACTATCACCCCTAACTACTACTTCAGTGAACGCAATCAGGGAACAGAAACTTCAAGAAAAGTAAGAGACCACTATTACAACTACACAATGTCGGCTAAAGGAAATATAGAGCTTTCCGACAGTAAAAAACTAAGTATTTCGGGAGCCTTTGACCGTTATGACAAGTTTAACTACTACCGACTACTAAAAGAAAAAGAAAAAAACTACGAAAATACAATATGGCGTACTGCTGCACAATACAACCAACAAATGTGGGAGAAACACTCCTTAGTGGGAGGTGCTGAAGTATTCTCAGACCAACTACTGAGCTTCCGATTTAACAACACAGGTACCGAGGCTAAAGAAACTGCTCAAAACTACACTCTTTTCACCCAACAAGAATGGGCTATAACTCCTGCTTTTACTTTGGTTACAGGTGCTAGGATGGACTACCATTCGCTTTTTAAGGAGCATTTTACCTATCGCCTATCGGGTATGTTTAAAGTAAATAAGTTTACCTTTAGAGGAGGGTATTCCAGCGGATTTAGGTCGCCGACGCTTAAAGAACTTTACACCAACTGGTTTCACCCTTGGGGTGGAGGGTTCCAAATTATGGGAAACAAAAACCTTAAGCCCGAAAGCAGTGACAATATCAACTTTTCAGTAGATTTTGACAACAGAAAACTGAATATCACAGCTATGACACAGCTCTCTGCTGTAAAGAATAAGATTTCTAACCATTGGACTGTAGCAAGTGACACTATTCACTATGTTAACTTCAAAGGAGTATCGAAGGTTCTTAGTTCGGAAGTATCGGCTACTTATCGCCCTACTAAAGCATTACGCCTAAAAGGAAGTTATGCTTACTATTACATTAATAATAGTATGAGTGAAAACCGACCTCATACCTTTACAATAAAAGCTGAATATATTCCAAAGGCAGATGCGTTGTATATCCCTAATGTAGTATTTAGTGGTAAATACGTAAGTGCTACTCGCATTAATAGCACTAATGCCAGCAACGAAACTTTTTATACTTATTATGAGCCTTACAGCACTTGGCACTTACAGCTGCACAGCAAGCTACCATACCACTTGACCCTTACAGCGGGCATCAATAACCTTTTTGACTATGTAACAAAAACAACCAGTTTTTATTCGAGTGTTTCACCAGGAAGAACATACGTAGTAGGATTGAAATTTCAGATATAACCCTTAACTTTAAAAGCTTTTTAAAACTTCTATCAACCTACTGCTATCTTTATTTTAAGAGTGCTGAAATAAAAAAGTATTGCTTATCCTTGTTTTTCAGGGATGAGCAATACTTTTTTTTTACAGATACTACTTCAAAAGTGTTTTATCACGCTTTACGTTCAAACTCCTTTAGGACTTCTACTAACACTTGTACGCTTTCTAATGACAAGGCGTTGTATATAGAAGCACGATAACCTCCTACACTGCGATGTCCTTTTATACCGCTGATGTTTGCCTCACGGCAAAGGTTATCAAAACGCTCTTGAGTGCTTTCGTCGGTAAGGTTAAAGATTACATTCATTAGTGAACGGTCATCTTTATGGGCATACCCTACTGTAAGCGGATTGCGGTCAATCTCGGCGTAAAGCAAGTCGGCTTTGGCTTGGTTACGCACTCCTAAGGCTTGCAAGCCTCCTTGTGCTTGTATCCACTCCAATACTAAAAGATTCACATATACGGCAAAGGTAGCAGGTGTATTGTACAAACTTTCGTTCTTAATATGCAACTGATAGTCCATCATAGAAGGCAACTGCCGGCTCACCTTACCTAACAGCTCTTTTTTCACCATTACCAAAGTAGAGCCCGAAGCTCCTAAGTTTTTTTGTGAGCCTGCATAAATAAGTCCGAATTTGCTATAATCGAACGGACGTGAAAAAATGTCGGAACTCATATCGGCTACTAAAGGCACCTGAGTATCGGGTAAATGGTGGTACTCGGTACCATAGATAGTGTTATTGGTAGTGATATGAAGATAATCGGCATCGGCAGGGACAGTAATATTTTTGGGTATAGACTTATAGCCTTCGGCTTTAGAGCTTGCTATAATTTCGGCTTTACCAAATAGGGCAGCTTCTTTTTGGGCTTTGCTTGCCCAAGTACCAGTATCGATATAAGCAGCTTTGTGTTCTAATAGGTTATAAGGCACCATTAGGAACTGAGTGCTTGCCCCGCCGTGCAGGTATAGAGCTTCGTACGTATCGTCTAAGCCTGCTATTTGCAAGGCTAAAGCACGAGCGCGTTCTAAGACCCTTAAAAACTCTTTACTGCGGTGTGATATTTCAATTACCGAAAGACCAGTACCCTCAAAATCAAGAATAGCTTCTGAGGCTTTTTGGAAAACCTCAGGAGCTAATACAGAAGGTCCTGCACTAAAATTATGCTTTTTTGTCATTTTCTTTATGTTCAGCTTTGTATGCTACTATAAATTCTTCTACTTGTTTTTTGAGAATACGCCATAGTTTATCTTGTGCGTGTTCACTAGCCCAAGCAATATGAGGGGTATAAATTACGCGAGGATGGTTTGCTATTTTTAGCAGAGGGTCACTCTCGAGCAAAGGTTCTTGTTCAAACACATCGGTAGCGAAGCCCATAATACGATTACTTTCAATAGCTTCGTATACAGCCTGAGGATCGACCACAGCCCCACGAGCTACGTTAATAAGCAATGGTTTTTTGCGCAACTTGGTAATAAAATCTTCATTTACCAAATGTTTGGTTTCGGGGGTTAGCGGGCAGCTAATAGCAATAACATCACTTTGCGCTAAGACTTTATCAAACTCGGTATACTGGTCGTTACGCGGTTTTTTACCTTGACGTTCAGCCCATAGTACGCGCATACCAAAAGCTTTGGCTATTTGGGTAATGCTTTTACCAATAGTACCTACGCCTATAATGCCGAGTGTTTTACCGTGCAATTCAATCACTGGGGGTTCGGTAAGGCAGAAACGACCATCTTTTTGCCAAGTGCCATCGGATACATTACTGTGATAAGTTTTCAGAGCGCGCATAGCCGAAAGCATTAGTAAAAAGAAGTGTTCGGTAACACTTTCGGTAGAATAGCCTGCTACATTTTTCACTACAATACCTAAGGCTTTGGCTGCCTCTTTATCGATATTATCCATACCGGTAGCAGTAAGGTGAATAAGCTTGAGGTTAGGCAGCTGTCTAAGGGTAGCTTCGTCCAACTTCACCTTGTTCACAATGGCTATATCGGCAGGTTTTAGGCGTTGTACAATTTCATCGGGGGCAGTTTTCTGGAAAGCCACCCACTGGTTCACCCCTTTAGGGATATCTACATCTATGCGCTCGGAGAGCGTGTTACGGTCTAAAAATACGGCTTTCATATAATATTATTTTAATTCTTTCCTTCTTTCACACACGTATTCCTGCCGAAAGTAGCTCTTTATACTCTTTATTGCGCTTAAAAAAAGCTATAGCTAACGGACATACGGGCACTACTTTGTATTTTTTATGTGCTATCAAATCCAAAGTTCCTCTAAAAAAATCATCAATGAGCGTTTCGGTAGCTGTTGCTGGCAGTAAAGTTTTAGTTAAAAATATTTTACGCTCTTGAATAGCATAATCAATAAAAGCGTGCTCACCATCGAGCTTCGCTTGGAACTGACGTGAAAATTCATTATCAATTACTTCCATATAGTATTGTGTTTTTCTTTTAGTATTTTTTAAGTATTGCTTATTTGAAAAAAAATTGTAATTTTGCTTCGGTTGGGATTTAGTAATAAATAAAATCGCTGCAAAGGTAATCATTTTTCGTAATAAAACAATACAAATGGATATAAAAATAAAAGATAAGCAATCTATTTACTTAATGCCAGGTATGGCGGCAAGTCCTAAGATATTTGAGCTATTGCAGTTCCCCGCTCATTATGATGTACATTTGTTGGACTGGATTACGCCTGAAAAGAATGAGCCCTTAGCTCATTACGCAGGTAGGATAGCCGAAGGTATTACTGCCCCCTGCCCTATCCTATTAGGGGTATCATTCGGGGCTATTATTATGCAAGAGATAGCCAAGCAGCTGCCCGATTACCACAAAATAGTGGTTGTTTCCAGCGTAAAAACCCAGTATGAGTTGCCTAAAAAAATGCTGTTAGCTCGTTATACTAACTTGCACAAGCTACTGCCTACCCGTGCCATTAGTGACTTAGAGTTTTGGAAACGTTTCTCTTTTTCGGAAGTGATAAACAAACGCCTTGCCCTCTATGAAAAATACATAGGAATGCGCTCACCTGCCTACCTCGATTGGTCTATAGACCAGATAGTGAACTGGCAACAGCAAGAGCCTCTACCACGCACGCTGCACATTCACGGTGATAAAGACCCTGTATTCCCCATACAATATATAAAAAATGCCGTGGTAGTAACCAACGGCACTCATATTATGATTATCAATCGCTATAAATGGTTCAATGAAAAGCTATTTACTTTAATTGATAATTAACAAGACTTCTTACCTAATCTTCAGTGTTACGATGCTAATCACGGCTAAGAAAATTCCTACAATAAGGAAGCGCATTACTATTTTGCTTTCGTGATAACCTCGTTTTTGGTAGTGGTGGTGCAAAGGCGACATTAGGAAAATGCGCCTACCTT
The DNA here is from genome assembly GCA_963523735.1 of uncultured Capnocytophaga sp. Lineage (GTDB taxonomy): Bacteria > Bacteroidota > Bacteroidia > Flavobacteriales > Flavobacteriaceae > Capnocytophaga. Next base: position 26,536 of record CAUREJ010000023.1, on the reverse strand, counting down.
CACCATACTTTTTCTTCGTATATTTAAAATAAGCTACTTGCAGTATTACTGAGAGGTTCTCTATCAAGAAAATACCACATAGTACGGGTATGAGCAGTTCTTTGCGCACTGCTATGGCTATGACCGCTATAATCCCCCCTATGGTAAGGCTACCTGTATCGCCCATAAACACTTGGGCTGGATAGGTATTGTACCACAGAAAGCCCACTAAGGCACCTGCAAAGGCAGCTATGAAGACCGTTAGCTCACCCACGCGCGGTATGTACATAATATTGAGGTATTCGGAGAAAATAACGTTACCCGACACCCACGCAAAAAGTCCTAAAGTAAGCACAATAATAGCGGAGCTGCCCGCCGCCAGTCCGTCGATACCATCGGTAAGGTTAGCCCCGTTAGATACTGCCGTAACTATAAGGATTACAATAGGGATAAAAACTAACCACACATAACGATGGTAATTATCACCCGTCCATTTGATAAGGTCGGCATAGTCAAACTCGTTGTTTTTGACGAATGGGATAGTTGTTTTGGTAGATTTAACTTCGGGCACTACATTCTCACCTGCGATTGGGGTTACCAACTCGGTACGCACGCGCCCTATCCCTGTTTTTTCACTTTTGATAGTTACATTCTCATTAAAATAGAGGGTAGCCCCTACAATAATACCCAAGCCTACTTGTCCGAGTACCTTAAAACGCCCTTTTAATCCGTCTTTATTCTTGCGGAAAGTTTTGATATAATCATCTAAAAAGCCAATAGTACCCATCCATACGGTAGTAACAATGAGCAAGAGGGTATACACATTATCTAATTTAGCGAGCAGCAGTACGGGGATAAGAGTTGCCAAAATAATGATAATTCCGCCCATAGTAGGGGTGCCAGCTTTTTCGTTTTGCCCTGTCAAGCCGAGATCACGCACGGTTTCGCCTATCTGCTTGCGTTGTAACATACTTATGATGCGTTTCCCGTAAATAGTAGAGATAAGTAGGGAAAGCATCAGTGCTAATCCTGCCCTGAACGATAAGTACTTATAAAGCCCTGAACCAGGGAAATCATAGTATTTTTCGAGATATTCTAAGAGATAATATAACATTTACAATAATAATTTACAATTAATAATTAAGCCCCTTATTTTACTTTTAGGGGTAAAAAGGAAAATAACGTACCCCCTTATTTTACTTTTTGGGGTAAAAGAACAGATATTTCCCTAACGTCCTCATTTACAATTATTTTTATCTTATGAAAATCTGATAGGTAACGAATTAGTTACGGAACTTATTTCATTGCTTTGCGTTTATTTCTATGATTAACTCACGATGCAAAGGTACGATTATTTTTTTAGTGAGTAAAAAATATTTATCAAATGTTACTATTAAATCAAAAAACAAAGAGCTCAGGAAGTATTAAAGATAATTACATAAAAACACATTGAAGGAAATAATTTTCATAAGTGCTCTTTCCTCAATTAAGTATTTAAAGAAACCCATAGGTGGGTCAAATGAATATCGTCGTTTGTCCTATGAGCAATAGAGTTCAATACACAAAAATCTGAATTAGCCTCTTCTAAGGATAATATTTCATCATTTTTCCAACTTGAATTATCAATTTTAGATAGTTCAGCAATCCAACTATTTATACTTGTATTCCAATGATTAAAATCTTTTTTTTCTACAAAACCTAACAAACCACATTCGTTTAACCCTTTGCCGTGTTTTTGAGTTTTATAGCGTTCAATTCCTCCGTTATTTTTACTTCCAATTACATATTCCTTTTCTCTATCTTTTGCAGGTGCAGGTAATCGTTTAGCTTCTACTGAGAAAAGTGAAGATTTAGAGGCAATTTCTTCATTAGGGTAGAAGTAAATATCTGGTATTCCCCGAGAATTATTATCAAAATCTTTATATTGTCCACTGATATTAAATGGGTAATCTTTTTGTCGTATCAACACCTGAGTCTGTGCTATGTAAATTTGTGTCAGGATATCTTCATTTAACTTTTTCTCACTATAAGAATCTGAAATATAAGACTTAAAGCTACTAACAGATTGTTTCATTATCCCTTTAATAAGAGAAATTACATTAATAGTTAGAATATCAATATTAGGAGTCTGCTTATTATCTAATTTTTCCTCTGCAATCATACTAATAACTTAAGTTTGAAAAATCAGTAAAACATTTATCAGCATCTCGGTAAGCCGTCAATGAAAGCCAATATCTGTATTGATTGGGTTTAACAAAAACAATGGTATTTTCTTGAGGATATAATTTTATTATCCTATTCACTGATAAATGAGACGAAATATGATTATCTGTAAGTCCTTGAATATCTAATTCAGACAAATCTTTACAGAATTTTGGGTCAGTATTTTCATCATCATACTTAAAAACAGTTGCTATTAACGAATTCTTCAACTGAACAACATCAGACAATCTAAATTTACGGTTCTCATTTTGATAGATGACATTTAATGCCCTTGAAAATTCAGTTCCATAATTTGAGAGAACTGAACGTAAATTATTTTCTTTTATTGGTTGTAGGGTTTTTGATTTTTCTCCATTCCTAATCATTAATTGGAAGTAAGTCAATACCTCCGCTAATATATTGTAATCAAAATCTGAAAGAAAATCTTCAGTTATATATCTTAAATTATATAAGTCATAAGCAAGAATCGCCGTATTTCTGTTTTCTAATAATTGAGCACTCTTAATTATAAATTGTAAAATGTAAAGTTTTTCATACTTAATTATATTGTCAAAAATACATTCTAAGGATTCAAGGTCTTTGTTGGGAGGTGAAACCCCTACGTATCTATTTTTAAAAACTAAATTTTCTTCATTACTAATAGCTAAATTAATTATAGCTGAATCAATATCAATCGTTTCACTAATAATAAGACTTGGTTTATGGTAAAGAATAATATCATTAATTTTTGCCATTTCCTCTTGAGGAATAGTTTCAATTTTATTTGTGTCAATTTTTTTATTCACTATTCCCTTTGAAGAAACTAACCTTCTATTTATATCAGTCGGTTTATTTGATTTATTTTTTAATGTTCCATGTCCTTCTTGGATAGCATATCCTTTTAAATTTAAATAAGACTTGAATGATGGAAATTTTTCTAATTTCTCAAATATTTTTTTTACCCTCCCACCCCCAAGAAGATTTATTTTCCAAATAAACGGGTTATTTATTGCTGTCTGGCGATTGATAAAATGTAAGTCATAGTCATCTATTTCAAAAACAATTCGTTCTTTGGTAGCTTTTGTTCTTCTAAATGTTAAATGTAATATATTTCTTGAAAAATCAGGGTTTTCATTTCTAACAAATATGGCTGCAGAGGCGACATCGGCACCATTATCCCAAAGTGAATTATTTCTTGCTAATGCTGTAAAGTCTAATACCTGAACAACATTGAAATTGCTAAATAGAATTTTCTTATATTCATCGGAACTGCTATTATACAACAATCCTGATGATTTTATAATCAAGCAACTCAATCCTTTAGGTTTTAAAAAATTAAACGATTCTGAAAGAAATTTTAAAGCAATTTGTTTCTGTGGAATTTTTATTTTTTTATCATCCAATTTCCAAATATTTAGGCAGTTAGGAATTGCCCCCCTTACAAAAGGAGGATTGCCAATTACTAAATTAAATCTTTCATTTTCAATCGCTGTACAGTGGAAAAAATCAGAATGAATTAAATTCTTCCCTACTAAATTATCAAATTTCAGATCATTTAAAATCGTTAAAGGTTTTAATTCATTGCATAAAGCCAAACTTAAACTGAACGATGCAAGCCGCACTGCTTGTTCCTCTTTATCAACACCATAAATATTTCTCAATATTGACTTTAAAACCTCAATATTGGGAGTCGCCATATTATTTTGGAGTCGCCATATTTGTACTAAGCGTTTGAATACCACTACCAAAAAAATTCCCGAACCACAAGCAGGATCTAAAATCGTATATTCTTCTAAATTTATATTTTTGTATTTTTTTAATGGAATACATTCATCAACCAGTAGTTTTGCCAAATGTGAAGGGGTGTAGTATAGCCCTTTTTCTTGTTTGCCCTCTGCCAAAAACTCTTCATACAAACGGCTAATTAACTCAACAGGAATATATTGAAATTCAAAATACCGCCAATCGTTAAACTCAATTTCGAGCTGGGCAGACCCTAAATCTCTCTTCTTTGTACTTAATAATTCTGCAAGGATAGATAAATCTAATTTTTTGAGTTCATCTTGTTCTGTACTATCCCATTTAAATACATTCCCATTAAAATCTCTGTTTAAATCTGAAAGAAGTTCTACAAATTTGCCTTTCTGCTTTAAAACATCACCAAAAGACAATGCACCATTGTATTTTTGAAAATATTTCTTTGATAATAACTTATTACCATTGCTATCAACTTTTTCTTCTAAATATTTTATCAGTATTGACTGAACAATTATTTTATTAACTATTTCAGTTGAAATGGTTGTAAATTCAGTTGTTAGTTTTTTTGATACATAGCGAATATTGTCAATCAATTTATCATAAGCAGAATTTTGGAATTTAAATTTGTCTTTTAGTTCTTTTTCCTCCCAAAAAATGCCACTTTTAATTTTTACAGCAAATTGTTCATTATATAATTTATGTGCTTTTCCTGTTAATTTTAATGCTTTTACTAAATATTCAGGTTTATACTCCTTTGTTATATGCTTTGTGCAGTCAAGGATTTTAATTTCTGTTCTATAGAAGACACAAGCTAATGGAGCTTCACCACTGCTCCAAATATTAGTCTGAATTTTAGCTAAATCACTTTCGTTTGACTCCTCAAAATTTCTATCAGTAAAATCAAACAGATATACTTGTGGCTTATAGCTCCCATTGAGTTGTTTTCGCAAATAAACAGCCGAAGCACTTAAATCTTCAGCTTTATCCAAATAAAATTTAATTTGAGGTTCTGGTAATTTATCTTTATTCTTCGTTAAGAATAGGCAATCATCATCCGTAGTAAACCCAAGTTTTACTATATTCTCCTTAAAAGTTAAGCGATGATTATCTATAATATCCTCTTTGATTTTACTCATAATATAAAAAACATTTAGCTTTTTAAAGACTAAAAAATTTAATAATTTTAGTTCTTTGTATTTAAAGCTAAGATATGAACTTCCTCATATTAAACTTTCTAACATTCATTAAGAACCTGATAAATAACGATTTAACCAGAGAGCTTAACTTTCCTTTTTGCTTTGTATTTTTGATATGTCTCACTAACGGGGCAAAGGTACGACTATTTTCCTAATTAACCAAAAAAATATATCATAACAATAAGGCAAACGCATCAAAAAATGTAATTATCTAATTGACACTTGAATGCACAACCAATAAGTTACAAAATTTGATGTGTTTGCCTTGTTTTGTTGTCTTTTTACAGACTGTCACGTCCTAAAAAAGGTTTACAGTTATTTTGTCAGTTTGATTAACATTTTTTACTACTAATAAAGTTCAATTTTGTAAGCAAAAGGAAAATAACGTACCCCCTTATTTTACTTTTGGGGGTAAAAAGGAAAATAATGCACCCCTAAAATTGCGGGGCAAAGGTACAAATAAATTATCAATTAACAATGAAGAATGAGAATTAGTGTGCCGTGTAGAATATGGAGAAAAGTTGTTTTTCTGCTTTTGGGGGTAAAAATAGAAAAATATGCTATTTTTGGGCGGTTTAGCAGAAATGGGAGGGGCTGAGGGCGTAGGCTTATCCTTCGCTCATAGTTCGCTCATAGTTCGCTTATCCTTCGCTCAAGGTTCAAACAGAAAATTTTTCTGTTGGAGTATAGATAAAGATTTCGTGCGTTTGACCTAGTTTGACCTAAGCCTGACTCTTGTTAATTGCTAATTATTTTGTACTTTTGCCGCGTACTCTAATCGCTGATAATGAAACTGAACAAAATAACGGTAAAAGTAATAATAAGCTATACACTTTTGGTATGTGTATCGATGGTTGCTGGCTATATAGTTTTTAAAGAAATAAGAAAACTTTCTGAACAAGAAATGGTTAATCAGCAAGATAGAGCTAAAATTGTGCAAATAGCCAAAATTATCTCATTAGTGAACGAATCGGAAAACGCAAGTAGGATAGTAATACGTACCGACGATAAAGACGCTATGCAGAACTTCCTGAAAAAAAACTTACAGCTACAAACCGAAATACTGAAGTTTAGACGTGATATTTCGTCGGAAAAGCAAGTCTATACCCTTGATACTATTACCTCTTTGTTAAAACTCAAAAGCCAAAACTTACAACAACTCAAAGCTTTTCAGGAAAACGATAGCACTTCGGCAATTATCCGCAATGCTATTAGCAAACTTTCAAGTTTAGAGCCTTATTTAGGCTATGAACTACACTTCAAAGACCCAACCAACAAAAAGACAAACCACCTAACTACTGCTACCAACACCACTATCCGTACCGATATAGAAACTATACTGAAAAAATACCAACACATAAAAATTCCCCCTTCACTTGAAAAACTTAGCCAAAGCAAAAAGTTTGACAAGGTAGTGATTGAAACGCTTAGCCTACTGAGCAAAGTAAATGAGGAAAACCGAGAAACTAAAAGCCAAATTAACGAGCAAATGCAACTGTTATGGGAAAACGATATGCTATTATCGCGAAAATTAGATGATATGCTCCACAATTTTGGCGAAGAAATACTACAAAACTCACAAAAACTGAGTTTAGAACGCAAGGCTATCTTTGAAAACAGCCGCAACTTATTAGCAGTTGCTTTTTTTATAGCATTAGGTATCATTGCTATCTCATTAATAGTAATTATTAAAGACTTTATCATCTCACAACAGTACCGCAAACGCTTAGAAGCGGCGAACCAAAAATCGAACAATCTGCTTAAAACCCGAGAGCAATTAATCTCGATGGTAAGCCACGACTTGCGGACTCCTCTTAGTTCGATAGTAGGGTATTCGGAACTGCTGAGCAAGCAAAACATCTCGGCTAAAGGTAAAAATTACCTATCACACATCAAATACTCATCGGAATATATCTCAAAATTAGTAGATGAGTTGTTAGACTATACTCGTATTGAATCGGGCAAAATAGTTCTGGAGAAAATACCTTTTAACCTTACTGAAATAATAGATGAGGTAGCTAACAACGTACAGTCGGCTTACAAACACAAGGAGGTAACACTCTCCTTTACATTCTCGGAAACGACAAAAAGCCTTAACTTCTCCAGCGATGCCTACCGCATTAAACAAATACTGTACAATTTTATTTCTAACGCCTTTAAGTTCACCGACAAAGGGGTTGTACATATACAAGCCGATGCACGCCCCCTTGAAGGAGATACTTACGAAATAGGGATAGCTGTAACCGATACTGGTATAGGTATAAAAAAAGAACACCAACAGCATATTTTTGACGAGTTTACCCAAGCTAACAAAGAAATTTCTAAACGATACGGAGGTTCGGGCTTAGGGCTACACATCTCACAGAAATTGGCTCACCTGCTAAAAGGTAAGATTTACTTAGAAAGTGAGGAAAACAAAGGCAGTACCTTTACCCTGCGCTTCTTAGCCGAAAAAGTAGTGGAACGCACCAAAACGACCTCCATCATCACCTCGGAAAAAGAAGCCGAAAACATTAGCGTTGTAGTTATTGACGATGACAACTCGGTGCTTTCACTTATAAAAGAACTGCTAAAACAGAAAAAGATACACCCCATAACCTTTACCAATGGAAAAGAAGCTTTACAACAGTTAAAGCACCTCAGCTTTGATTTGGTTATTACCGACATACAACTGCCCGAAATGAACGGCTTTCACTTTGTTACCCTCTTTAACGAGCAGTACCAGCACGAACCACGCCCTGTACTTGCCATTACAGGCAGGCGTGATGTGCCCGAAAGTTTCTATACCCAAAGCGGTTTTTCTGGCATACTGCCCAAACCCTTTACTCCCGAAAAATTCTATGAAAAACTGAACATCTTTTTTCCTAAACTTAATACCGAAGTAATACACCCCACAATTATGGTAACCCCTCATACCCACACAAATGGCTATACCCCCGAAATATTAGAAACCTTTATGGGTGACGATGCCGAAGGTATTATAAGCATTTACGAACAATTCATAACTGAAACCGAGAGCAATCTGCAACAATTGGCTGCCTTTGTCCAAAGTAAAGACTACGCTGGCATTAAAGCGATAGCACATAAAATGACCTCGATGTTCGCCCAAATTAACGCTGAACGCGAATCGGAAATACTGCTGATATTAAACAAAGTAAACACCGAAATACCCGATGATTTAGCTCAAAAAATAGAAGCCCTCACACAGCTGTTTAACAACGAGTGCAAACCCGTGATACAAGAGTATTTGGCAGCTTGCAAAAGCAAATAGAAAATAAAATTTGCTATTACAAAAAAACAGCGTATATTTGCCGCAAATTTGTAAAAACCATTTCATAAAAACCCATAATATGCAAAGAGACATTGACATTTTTGAACTTATTGAAGATGAAAGAGACCGCCAACTGTGCGGTATTGAGCTTATTGCTTCGGAAAACTTTGTGAGCGACCAAGTAATGGAAGCTGCTGGCTCGGTACTTACTAACAAATACGCCGAAGGCTATCCTGGGCGCCGTTACTACGGAGGTTGTGATGTTATTGATGAGATTGAACAAATAGCTATAGACCGTGCTAAAGCTCTTTTTGGTGCCGAATACGCTAACGTACAACCTCATAGCGGTTCACAAGCCAACGCATCGGTATACGCTGCTTGCCTTAAACCTGGTGATAAAATATTAGGTTTTGACCTTTCACACGGCGGACACCTTACTCACGGCTCACCAGTGAACTTCTCTGGTCGCCTTTACGAACCTGTATTTTATGGTGTAGAAAAAGAAACAGGACTGCTTAACTACGATAAAATTCAAGAAATAGCCGAACGCGAACGCCCTCAGATGATAGTAGCAGGAGCTTCAGCCTACTCACGCGATATAGATTTTAAACGTTTTCGCGAAATAGCCGACAGCGTAGGGGCTCTTCTTTTTGCCGATATAGCACACCCTGCGGGGCTGATAGCTAAAGGACTCCTTTCCGACCCTATACCTCACTGCCACATAGTTACCACCACTACCCACAAAACCCTTCGGGGACCTCGCGGTGGCTTGATTTTAATGGGCAAAGACTTTGAAAATCCCTTCGGACTTAAAACTCCTAAAGGCGAAATCCGTATGATGTCGTCTTTATTAGACAGCTCTGTTTTCCCAGGTAACCAAGGAGGTCCTTTAGAGCATATCGTAGCTGCTAAAGCTATTGCCTTTGGGGAAGCACTTTCGGACGACTTCTTACTTTACGCTATCCAAATACAAAAGAATGCGCGCAAATTGGCAGCAACCCTTATAGGTAAAGGTTACGACATCATCTCGAAAGGAACCGATAACCACCTTATGCTTATAGACTTGCGCAATAAAGACATCAGTGGTAAAGATGCCGAAATAGCTTTAGGAAAAGCTGATATTACAGTAAACAAAAATATGGTACCTTTTGATACCCGCTCACCTTTTATTACCAGCGGTATCCGCTTAGGAGTAGCGGCTATCACTACTCGTGGTCTTAAAGAAGATGATATGGTGCGCATAGCCGATTTCATTGACCGCGCTATTACAAACCATACTAACGATGAGGTATTGGAAGATATTGCTAATGAGGTAAACCTATTTATGGAAGACAGACCGCTATTTGCATACTAATTTTCAAATTAGCAAATTAGCAAATTAGCAAATTGGAAAATAAAAAAGAGGCTGCTCAACAGATTTTTGAGCAGCCTCTTTTTATATAAAACCTAAACTTAACTATTCGGTATAGAACTTCACTACACGCCTAATAGCACGTTCACATACAGGACAAAAGCCCTTAGGTTCATTTGATTTCATACGGCAATCTTGTACAGGGCTATACATTCCTTTGGTAAGGTAACCACCGCCCTCAAAAGCTCCCACTTCATTGATGTATTTAGGAGTACGAGGGGTAGGGATAGGCGTTTTCTTCTTTACCATATCTTTCCACTTACTTTCAAAATTAACCAAAGTAGTAATATTTTCTTCCCAAGGTTCTACCTTAAGGTTATACATATCTTGGAAAGTAGGATCCCACTCATAGTAATACTCATCGGCAAGACCTACAAAACCGTGACCAAACTCGTGTATATATACTTTTTCGGATAACTCGTGGTCGGCAGTGCCTAAGTTAAGGTGATTGTAGAAGCCTCCGCCACCATAGGTACTGGTATTTACCAAAATGTACAACTGGTCATAAGGCACAAGAGCAGCCACATCGGCTATTTCTTTTAAGCTGTTGGTAGTGAGGTAACGCTCCTGATTAAAAGTGTAGAAAGACGAGTGAAAAGCGGTGTTTTTATAGATGTTCTTCCCTGGCACATCGGTACCACTTTCAGGTGAAGGTACCCCTATAGCGTAGATATTAAAGTCTTTTTTGAGTTGCGTAAAAGGAGGAATAGTGAACATATAGTCGGTCATACGTTGGGCATCGGCATAAAACTTATCCATCTCTGCTTGAGTATATCCTTCGGCTAAGATAACTAAATCTACTTTTTTAACCGCATCACCATTGTATAGAAGTTTTTTCACAGGGTAGTTAATAGGCTTTTCTTCTATTATAAAATAATCGGAAGGGTTAATAATGCGCTGCCCTATAGTTTGAAACTGACCATTATGGTCGCGCAAATCAATGCGTAACACGAGAGGCTTCAAGGGGAAGGGCACCTGCATAGCGTGGTAGAAAAGACGTTTTTCTGCCTTAGCTTCTTCAATAGCTGCCCACTCATTAGAGAGGGAATTAAAGCCTTTGGAATACACAAGCTGTTCACCATCAAACAGTTGTAGGCGGAAGGTACCTAAGTTAGGAGCGATAAGGTTGGTATGCGAACCACCCCAATAAGGCTCTTTTTTGAGTTGTTGGAAAAGCACTTCGGTATGCTGGGCATCGGTAAGTAAATTAAAGTCGATGCGCAAACTGCTATCGAAGTTAAAGACGGGATTTTGCTGTGCCCGAAGGGTGTTCGGGAATGCCCCAAGTGTAAGGGCAAGAAAAAAAAATAAAAATAAATGTTTCATTATAAGCTGATATTAGTTTTTTTTTAGTACATTTGCCAAAAATTAGGATTTAAAGCTTATGTTTTAGAAATTAGACATAAATCAAAGCACAAAAGTAATAATAATAATTTTAACACCAAAACAAAATGGAACATATTGCTATTTTCAGAATGTCGGCTATGGGCGATGTAGCCATTAGCGTACCAGTAATCACGGCTTTTGCGTGTGCATATCCTGATGTGAAAATCACTATGGTTACACGTCCGTTATTTGCACCTATGTTTGCGCATATACCTAATTTAGAGGTATTTACCCCTGAATTATACGGCAAGCACGCAGGATTTATGGGGCTATATAGGCTTTACAAAGAGTTGCGAGCTAAAGGAATTGATGCCGTTGCCGACATTCACAATGTGCTACGTACTAACATTTTAAAATTCTTTTTCCGTTCTGCCAAAATACCTTTCGCACAGATTCACAAAGGAAGGTTAGAAAAACAGGCTTTAACACGCCATAGGTTCAAAGTATTTAAACAGCTAAAACCCTCGTACAAAAGGTATGCAGATGTGTTTGCCGCTTTGGGTTACCATATCGATATGACGGAAGACTACATACTACCCCAACCAGCACTTAGCAGGGTAGTAGAAAAATTACTACCTAAAGGGGTATGCATAGGGGTAGCTCCGTTTGCTTCATACCCTGGTAAGCAATACCCTTTTGAATGGATGTGTGAGGTGATAAAGCAGCTATCGGCATTATACCCTGATGGTAAGATTTACATCTTTGGTGGAGGTAAAACCGAAGAGGAGTTGGTAAGCAGTATTCATTTACCCAATGCGATAAATATGGTAGGAAGACTGTCATTCACGCAAGAATTAGAACTTATTTCACGCTTAGACATTATGATTGGGATGGATAGTGGTAATGCACACCTCTCGGCAATGTACGGAGTACCTACTGTTACTATTTGGGGGGTTACACACCCTTACGCGGGCTTCTACCCTTATGGGCAGCCAGCAGAAAATGCGTTATTAGCAGATAGAGAACATTTCCCTTTGATACCGACATCGGTGTATGGAAAGAAGTATCCGAAAGGGTATGAAAAAGCTATAGAAACCATTACAGTAGCACAAATAGTAGAAAAAGCAACAAAAATAATAGACAATAGATAATTGAAGATGAAAAAACTTATAACTTTTTTATTTATAACAATGGTAGCTACAACAGCTTGTAGCCAAGAGAGAAATATGATTACGGAACAACGCAATGTAGGAGCTTATTCCGAAGTTGAAATATCGGGAATTTATGCTATTGTACTTACCGAAGGTAAGGTGGGAGAACTGACAGTGGAAGCTCCTGAAAATTTGATGGAAAACATAGAGACTAAGGTGAGAGGCAACTGCTTAAAAATCACCACTCAGGGTTCCTTTAGTCTGCGACGAGGGAACATCACCATTCAAGTACCTATCGATAAACTGAAAGGACTAACGGTTAATGGTGTTGCCAGTGTAAAGAGCCAAAAAGAGATAAACTCCGATAGTTTGCAAATAAAAATAAATGGTACTGCCAGTGTGAATACCGCCGTGAAAACACCTATGCTGAACCTGCATATAGCAGGAGCTGGAAGTGCTACCCTAAGTGGTGCTGCCGAAGTGTTGGTAGTGGATATTGACGGAACAGGACAAGTAAATGCCTCCGACCTAAAAGCTGCAAAGGGTGATTTAGATGTTTCGGGAGCTGGCTCAATAAATGCTTACGTAAGTGACGAATTAGAAGCTACAGTGCGAGGGGTAGGTAGCATTAAGGTAAAAGGTAGCCCAAAAGTAAAAAGCCAAGTGATAAAAGGATTGGGAAGCATAAAGGTTAATTAGCAGATGAAAAAGAAAATATTAATTATCAATGGTCCTAACTTAAATTTATTGGGAGTGCGCGAGCCTGCCGTTTACGGAGGACTTACCTTTGAGGTGTATTTTGAAAAACTGCAAACTATGTTTCCTGAAATAGAACTTAGCTATTTTCAAAGTAACCACGAGGGGGCTTTGATTGATAAAATTCACGAAGTAGGTTTTACATATTACGGTATTGTACTAAATGCCGGTGGTTACACACATACGTCGGTAGCTCTTGCCGATGCCATTAAGGCGGTAACAACCCCCGTGGTGGAGGTACATATCTCTAACACTTTTGCTCGTGAGGCTTTCAGACATCATTCATACTTATCGGCAGTAGCAAAAGGTGTAGTGGTAGGCTTGGGACTAAAAAGTTATGAGCTGGCAGTACGGAGTTTTGAGGAGTAAAATACCGCCCCCACAAATAGGATTTTACAGATGAAGAAAACAAAACTATACAGAAAACATATTGTTACACCTATAGGAGTGCTGAACGCTATGGCTACTGATAAGGCTATTTATGTGGTAGACTTTTTAGATAACCTTTCTTGGCGTATTGACCAAGCTATCGTACTTAAACACTTAGATGCTACCGATGTAAATGAGGAAAACGAGCTTCTTCGGCAATTAGAACAGCAGCTAAAGGAATATTTTGCGAAAGAGCGCAAGGATTTTACTCTACCTATCGAATTTGTAGGCACTCCTTTCCAAGAAAAGGTGTGGAAAGTGCTACAAACCATACCCTATGGCAAAACCATAAGCTATAAAGAACAAGCCATAGCTGTAGGTAACCCCAAAGGTGTACGAGCCGTAGCCAATGCCAATGGCAAGAATAGGCTTTCTGTTATTGTGCCTTGCCACAGAGTTATAGCTAACGATGGCAGCTTGGCAGGCTACACAGGAGGCATTACACGAAAACGCTTTTTACTTGACTTAGAGTGCAATAATTGACAAATTAAAAGCGCATAACTATGGACTTTAGAACTGCTATAACGATACCTGCAACCCCTACAATTACTTACAACTCGGGCATAGTGAGCTTGGGTTCGTGCTTTGCTGTGAATATGGGTGAGCAGTTTGCTTATTACAAGTTCCCTATCTGCCTAAACCCCTTTGGCACTCTGTTCCACCCTATAGCTATTGAAAACGTTATCAGCAGGGCTATACAAAGTGAAACGTATACAGCTAATGACTTTTTTAGTCATAACGACCTTTGGCATAGTTTCAGCTTCCATTCTGCCCTTAGTAAACCTACCTTAAAAGAGGCTATTGCCTTTGCTAACGAGCAGCAAAACCAGCTGCGTACTGCCCTGCAAACGGCTACGGTTTGCTTTATCACTTTAGGTACTTCGTGGGTGTACATATACAACAGCACCGAAACCATAGTAGCGAACTGCCACAAAGTGCCTCAAGCCCATTTCTCCAAACGACTCCTATCGGTAGACGAGATAAACGATAGTTTAACTCGTATTATTGAACTATTAAAGGGGTACAACCCTGAGTTACAACTCATCTTCACCATTTCGCCCGTAAGGCACAGCAAAGACGGATTTTTTGAAAACCAAGTGAGTAAAGGACAACTTTTTACTGCCCTTTACCCCTTAGTAACAGCAAAAAAAGTGGCTTACTTCCCTGCCTATGAGCTACTGATAGACGAGCTACGTGATTACCGTTTCTATGCCGATGATATGCTGCACCCCTCAGCTATGGCTATCGGTTATATATGGGAACGCCTCATAGCTACCTACATCACTACCGATACCCAAGCCGATATGAAAACAGCAGATAACATACAAAAAGGCTTACAACACCGCCCTTTTAACCCAGATACTGAAAGTCATAAGCGTTTTTTGGCTCAATTAGCTGAAAAGATAGCAAGGTTTGAAGCAAAATATCCGCACATTCACTTTAGATAGAGACAAGAAAATAATTAACCACATCTACAAATGTAGAAATTCAAAATTCCATAAAAAATCACCTAAATATTTGGTAGTTAGAAAAAAAGTTTGTAATTTTGCATTCACTACCTGTATTGGGGTAGTTTTTGTTATTTAAAATACAATAAAATATGAAGTTTATAGTATCAAGTTCCTACCTACTAAAAAAGTTACAAGTGTTTGGAAGTGTTATTAACAGTAATAACACTATGCCTATATTGGATAACTTTTTGTTTGAACTATCTACCAATTCATTAACTATCTCGGCTTCGGACTTAGAAACTACTGTAAAAGGTACGTTGGAAGTAGAGTCGGATTCGGAAGGTAGTATAGCTGTATCGGCTAAATTGTTGATAGATATTCTTAAAACATTCTCAGAACAACCGCTTACTTTCTTAGTAAAAGAAAATAATGTGATTGAAATTAGTTCTACTACAGGTAACTACTCATTGGCGTACTTAGATGGCGCTGAGTTTCCTCGCCCTGTAGAGCTACCTGAAGCCAGCAAAGTAACTATGCTTGGCGATGTGCTTTCAACCGCCATACAAAAAACTATCTTTGCTGTAGGAAATGATGATTTACGCCCTACAATGAGTGGTGTACTATTCCAATTCACCGAAAACGGACTTACTTTTGTGGGTACCGATGCTCATAAATTGGTAAAATACGAACGTTTAGACCTTAAAGCTAATGAGGCTGCCGATTTTATTATGCCTAAAAAACCTCTGAACATATTAAAAGGTATTTTGGCAGGTAGCGAATCTGAAGTTACGGTAGAATACAACGAAAGTAATGCTAAATTCTCGTTTGACGATATGGAATTTATCTGTCGCCTTATAGATGGTAAATACCCTAATTACGATGCTGTTATTCCTAAAGAAAACCCTAATAAGCTAACCTTGAACCGCTCACAGTTTTATAACTCGGTAAATCGTTTGTCTTTGTTCTCTAACAAAACTACTCACCAAATACGCTTAAAAGTAGCTGGTTCTAGCTTGGTAATTTCAGCAGAAGATGTGGATTACAGCAACAAAGGTGAAGAACGCTTTACTTGTAACTATCAAGGAGATGATATGGAAATAGGGTTCAACTCTAAGTTTTTAAAAGAAATGATTAACAACTTAGATTCGGACGAGATACTCCTTGAAATGTCGATGCCTAACCGTGCGGGTATTATTACTCCTATCGATGGGCTTGATGAGGGAGAGAAAGTGCTAATGCTGGCTATGCCTATTATGCTAAATAATCAATAATGTTACTAATATGCGAAACGCCTTAAATAAAAAACTATAAGGCGTTTCTTTTTTTAATTTCACAAGGCTTATATGGCTTATTTCTTAAAAAAACTCAACCCCTTTCTGTACATAGGTAGTTTATATGTAGTGCTATCACTATTGCTCCGCATTGTATTTATAATGCACCCTATCACTACTGCAAAGTTTTCGGCAGGTGAAATAGTTAAACTATTTTGGGTAGGATTGCTTTCAGACACGCTTACTATAGTGTTAGCAATGAGTATATTGGTAATTTATTTTTTGTTTATTGCCAATGTAAAGTACAAAAAGCCTTATGGGTATCTTATTTTAGGAGCAATGTTGCTGTTTTTAGCTTATATTGAGTTTTACCCTAACAATATTTTTGCCCAATACGGAGGAGTTATACCCGAAATAGCCTTAGCTTTTTTTGGACTGAAAACATTTTGCTTTGCGTTATTGCTCTTTTTGCCTAAATACAGAGCTACTTTGCGCAATATATTGTATTTCATTACACTTGCCATCTACGTTTTTGCCATAGTAATGAATGCGGTAAGTGAGTATTTTTTCTGGAATGAGTTTGGCATTCGTTACAACTTCATAGCCGTTGATTACCTTATTTACACCAATGAAGTGATAGGTAACATTATGGAGAGTTACCCTGTAGTGCCTTTGTTCACAGGTGTTTTTGTAGTAGTGTTAGTTCTTACTACTTGGTTGTTTGTAAAGACCAAATCTGCCCTAAAAACTATACCTTCCATTACCCAAAAAGTAGGTTATAGCGTGCTGTACGGTTTGTTAGCATTAATAGGAATATGGGGACTGCCTAACTTACACAAAATAAGTGGCAGCAATGTATTTGCTACCGAAATACAGGCTAATGGGGTGTACAAGTTTTATTATGCTTTTACTCATAGTGAGCTGGATTACTTTCAGTTTTACCCTACTATAGATGAAGCTGAAGCCGAAGCAAATGTATTGCGACCGCTACACGCTCCTGCTATTGAACGTGAAATTATAGCCGACACTACTGAAACTCATAGAAATGTAGTGCTTATTTCGGTTGAAAGTCTTTCGGCTGAATATCTTGCTATTTATGGTAATGATGATAATCGCACCCCTTTCTTAAACAGTTTGGTAGATAAGAGTTTGTTTTTCACTAACCTATACGCTACTGGCAATCGTACTGTGCGAGGCTTAGAGGCTCTTACACTGTGCATTCCTCCTACCCCTGGTGAGAGTGTGGTAAAACGCAAAGACAATAAAAACAAATTCACTACTGGCAGGGTATTTGCTAACAAAGGGTACGATGTAAAATACCTATATGGAGGCGATAGTTATTTTGATAATATGAAGGACTTTTTCGGTGGCAATGGCTATGATATTGTAGACAGAAGTAGTTTTGCACCCGAAGAAGTTACATTTTCTAACATTTGGGGTGTTTGTGATGAGGATATGGCTAATAAAGCCATAAAAGTAATGAATGAACAGGCTAAGACTGGCAAACCTTTCTTTAACCACTGGATGACAGTGAGTAACCACAGACCATTCACCTATCCTGAAGGTAAAATAGACATTCCTCCTACCAAAAAAAGCAGAACTGGAGGGGTAAAATACACCGATTACGCCTTGCAACGCTTTTTTGAAATGGCAAAACAGCAAGAGTGGTATAAAAATACATTGTTTATTATTGTTGCCGACCACTGTGCATCGAGTGCTGGAAGTACTGAACTACCATTAGATGGGTATCGCATTCCTTGCTTTATCTATGCAGACTTTATTACTCCTAAAAAAATTGATACTATGGTATCACAAATAGATGTGATGCCTACGGTTATGGGCTTGCTAAACTTTAGCTACACTTCTAAATTCATAGGGCAAGATGTGCTAAAAGAAGACTATGAGCCACGCGCTTATATTGCTACTTATCAGGACTTGGGTTATTTAACCCCTGAGGGGCTTACTATTATTTCACCAGTAAACAAGATTGTGCAATACAACTTGAAGCCTGAAGCTGAACAGCCATCGGTTGCTTATCCGCTATTTTATGAACAAACAGAAGTAGAACAGCCCGCACAAAAAGGGGTGCATAATTGTATATCAACCTATCAGGCTACCTCGCAATGGTTAAAAAACAAACAACTGAATGCGACAACGAAATAAGCTAAAAATTATTAATGACCCTATTTATGGGTTTATCCATATCCCAAGTTCATTGGTTTTTGATATCATTGAACATAGGTACTTCCAGCGACTAAGACGTATTAACCAAATGGGACTCTCGTTCTTAGTATTTCCTGGTGCAAAACACACTCGTTTTGAACACGTATTAGGCTGTATGTACCTAATGCAAAAAACAGTGGAAATGCTTCGTTTTAAGGGAGTACAAATATCTGATAAAGAGGCTGAAGGCTTATATATAGCTATATTGCTGCACGATATAGGGCACGGTCCCTTTTCACACGCTATGGAACACAGCATAGTGGAAAATATAGCTCACGAAGAGATTTCACTTCGCTTTATGGAAGAACTTAATGCTGAGTTGGGTGGTAAATTAGACTTGGCAATACGCATATTTAAAGGTGCCTACCCGCGTAGGTTTATGCATCAACTCATTTCAAGTCAGTTAGATATAGATAGGGCTGATTACTTAAAACGCGATAGCTTTTACACGGGAGTTGCTGAAGGGAATATCAATTCTGAACGACTGATTTCGATGCTGAATGTACGCAATGACGAATTGGTAGTAGAAGAAAAAGGGTTATACTCAGTAGAAAAATTTTTGATAGCTAGGCGCCTGATGTATTGGCAGGTTTATTTGCACAAAACCAGTGTAGCTGGGGAACAGATGCTAATCCGCTTGTTACAGCGCGCTAAAGAATTAGTACAGGAAGGTGAAGAACTGAAAATGTCCACTGCTTTAGCTTTTTTTGTAAAGAACAGAATTGCTAAAGAAAATCTTACAAAGGAGGTACTTGAAAAATTTGCTTTATTAGATGATACCGACATTTTTGCAGCGATGAAAGAATGGCAGTTTTACCCCGATGCAGTACTATCACGTTTGAGCCGTATGTTACTAAATCGCGATTTGCTAAAGATAAAGTTGCGTACTAATGATTTTGAAGAAAAAAAAATAAAACGATTACAAGGTTTGGCTAAGGCTAATGGTAACACTGATGATGAGGTAAAATATTTAGTTTTTAAAGGGGTAATGACTAATAGGGCTTATAACCCTGAACGAGAAGTCATAAAAATACTCACTAAAAACGGCAGATTAGTAGACATAAGTAAGACCGCCGAAGAGCTGAACTTAGAAGCCTTATCACAAACTACCATAAAGTATTATATATGCTACCCTAAATAGGCATTCTGGGTTAGTTTTAGCAATTGAGACACAAAAAAACAGTAAAAAAGAGTGCTGTTTAAAATATTTTTTATACTTTTGTTGCGGCAAAAGGCACTTTGTGAACTAAAAAACAAAGGGCTAAGGCATTCTATTATTTTGATTATAAACTAATTAAATGAAATTTACAGCAATACAAATAGCCGAAGTACTCGGCGGTAAAGTAGAAGGAAATCCTGAAATTGAGGTATATAAACTCTCAAAAATAGAAGAAGGATGTGAAGGAAGTATTTCATTTTTAGCCAATCCTAAATACAAGCATTTTATTTATAGCACACAGGCTTCAATAGTGATTGTAGGGAATGACTTTGAAGCGGAGAGTCCTATTGCTGCTACTTTGGTAAGAGTAGAGGATGCTTATGGAGCTTTTTCAAAGTTATTGGAGTTTTATAACAATGTTAAACTGAACAAAGTGGGTATTGAGCAACCTTCATTCATAGCCTCGACTGCAAAGTTAGGGCAAAATGTGTATGTAGGGGCTTTTGCATATATTGGTGAAAATGTAACTATTGGTGAAAATGTAAAGATATATCCTCACGTATATATAGGTGATAATGCGGTAATAGGCGATAATGTTATGTTATTTTCAGGCTGCAAAATTTATTCTGAAACTGTAATAGGCAAAAACTGCACCCTACATAGTGGCGTTGTTTTAGGAGCCGATGGTTTTGGTTTTACACCTAATGACGAAGGGGTATATAACAAAGTCCCCCAAATAGGTAATGTAGTATTAGAGGATAATGTAGAAATAGGAGCTAATAGTACAGTAGATAGAGCTACCTTAGGCTCGACTATTATTCGACAAGGAGTAAAATTAGATAACCAAATACAGATAGCTCATAATGTAGAAATAGGTAAAAATACTGTAATTGCTGCCCAAACAGGAGTAGCAGGTTCTACTAAAATAGGAGAAAACTGCATTATTGGCGGACAGGTAGGTATCGTAGGGCACTTACAGGTAGGTAATAGAGTGCGAATACAAGCTCAAACAGGTGTAGGTCGTAACCTTAAAGATGACGAGGTTATACAAGGTTCACCAGCGTTAGGTTATGCTGAATACAACAAATCGTATGTAATATTCAGAAAACTGCCTACTTTGCAAAAACGTATTGACGAATTAGAAAAGAAAATAAAATAACAAATAGCTATGGTAAAGCAAAATACTTTATCTGATGAACTTACAATAGAAGGTATCGGTTTGCACACTGGCAAACAGGTAAAAATGATTCTTAAACCTGCGCCTATCGACAATGGTTTTACCTTTGTGCGCACCGACCTTGAAGGTAACCCCGTAGTAGAAGCCGATGCTACCTATGTAGCAAGCACTGAACGTGGTACAGTTTTAGAGAAAAAAGGTGTAAAAATTCAAACCTGTGAGCATATTTTAGCTGCCCTTGTAGGTATGAATTTGGACAATGTCATTATTGAACTGAATGCTTCGGAACCTCCTATTATGGATGGTTCATCAAAGTATTTTGTAGAAGCTATTGAAAAAGTAGGAATTGTAGCACAAGAAGCTCCTCGTTATGAATATGTAGTTAAACAAGTAATTAGCTATGTGAACGAAGAAACAGGTAGTGAAATTACCCTTATTCCTGCTGATGAGTACCAAATAACTACTATGGTCGATTTTGGCACTAAAATATTAGGTACCCAAAACGCTTATCTAAATAAACTATCCGATTTCAAAAAAGAAATAGCCAATGCTCGTACATTCAGTTTCTTACACGAACTGGAAACTCTTTTAGACCACGGGCTTATTAAAGGAGGAGACTTGAACAATGCCATAGTGTATGTTGATAAAGAAATATCGGACAGTACTATGGAAAAACTGAAGAAAGTTTTTAATAAGGAACATATTTCTGTTAAACCTAATGGCGTGCTTGATAATCTCACTTTGCATTACCCTAATGAGGCTGCACGACACAAACTATTGGATGTAATAGGTGACCTTGCCCTTGTAGGAACTCGTATTCGCGGAAAAGTAATAGCTACCAAACCAGGACATTTTACTAATACTCAGTTTGCTAAAAAACTATCAAAAATAATAAAGAACGAACGCCGAAATAATGTTCCTGACATAGATATTAATCAACCTCCCTTACTGAATACTACCGACATAATGAAGCTTTTACCTCACCGTCCTCCATTTTTGTTAGTGGATAAAATATTTGAACTTTCAGATAAACACGTGGTGGGATTAAAGAATGTCACTATGGACGAGCCTTTCTTTGTAGGACACTTCCCTGGTGCTCCTGTAATGCCTGGAGTATTGCAAATTGAAGCTATGGCACAAACAGGGGGCGTACTTATCTTAAGTTCAGTACCAGACCCTGAAAACTATCTCACATATTTTATGAAGATAGATAATGCTAAGTTCAAAGTGCAAGTAGTACCTGGTGATACTCTTATATTTAAATTAGAATTGCTAACTCCTATACGTCGTGGCATTTGCCATATGCAAGCTTACGCCTATGTAAATGGAAAATTAGCGACTGAAGCCGAACTAATGGCTCAAATTGTTAAAGTAAAATAAAAATTATATGATTCAACCCTTAGCTTACGTTCACCCCGATGCTAAAATTGCTAAAAATGTAGTAATAGAACCTTTCACTACTATCAGTAAAAATGTAGAAATAGGAGAAGGTACGTGGATAGGTCCTAATGTAACTATTATGGAAGGAGCTCGGATTGGGAAAAATTGTAGAATTTTTCCTGGTGCAGTAATTTCAGCTATTCCTCAAGATTTGAAATACAAAGGCGAAGAAACTACTACCCATATAGGTGATAATACTACTATTCGTGAATGTGTGACTATCAATAAAGGTACTGTAGACCGTATGAAAACAGTAATAGGTAACAACTGTCTCATTATGGCTTACTCACATATCGCTCACGATTGCATTGTAGGCGATGGCTGTATCTTTTCTAACTCTACTACCCTTGCAGGGCACGTTACTATTGGTGATTTTGTAGTAATGGCAGGTATGACTGCTGTGTACCAATTTAGTTCAGTAGGAAATTATGCCTTTGTAACTGGTGGTTCAATGGTTGGTAAAGATGTACCCCCTTATACCAAGGCTGCACGTAACCCTATTTCGTATGTAGGGGTGAATTCTATTGGGCTACATAGGCGCGGTTTTACCACAGAGAAAATACGTGAAATACAAGACATATACCGTGTACTCTTCCAAAAACGTTGGAGTACTACTCACGCCCTTGAATATATTGAGGCTGAAATGGAGGCTACCATAGAACGTGATGAGATTTTGCAGTTTGTACGCAAATCACAGCACGGCATTATGAAAGGCTATCACGGTGAAACCATTTAAAAAATAGTAATTATATAGAAAATTAAAAATAGATAGAAATTAATGGCAACAACAGCAGACATCAAAAAAGGATTATGTATCCGCTTTAACCACGACATTTATAAAATCATTGAATTCCTACACGTAAAACCAGGTAAAGGTCCTGCTTTCGTACGTACTAAATTAAAAAGTGTTACTACAGGTAAAATACTTGATAACACTTTTTCAGCAGGCCACAAAATTGAAGATGTTCGTGTAGAAACACGTTCTTTTCAATATCTTTACGAAGAAGGTGACCAATTCGTTTTTATGAACAATGACGACTATAACCAAGTGCATATTCGTAAAGATATGCTTGATTACCCTGACCTCCTAAAAGAAGGCGAAACGGTAATGGTTATCTTCAATGCCGAAGACGAGACTCCTCTTTCAGTAGAAATGCCTGCTAACGTTATACTTACTGTCACCCACGTTGAACCTGGCGTAAAAGGTAATACCGCTACAAATGCTACCAAACCAGCTACAGTTGAAACAGGTGCTATTGTGAACGTACCTTTGTTCATTAACGAAGGTGACCGCATAAAAGTGGAAACTGAAAAAGGTACTTATGTAGAAAGAATGAAAGACTAACTTATGCGTTTTCCTCAACCTTATACTCTCAAACAAATAGCCACTATCATCGGTGCCGAATGGGTAGGTAATGAGCACTTCCCTGTGTTGGGAATGAATGAAATTCACGTAGTACAACCTGGCGACATAGTTTTTGTAGACCATCCTAAGTATTACGATAAAGCCCTTCGTTCTTATGCTACAGTAGTGCTTATCAATAAGCGGGTAGAATGCCCGCAAGGAAAGGCTTTGCTCATCTCTGACGATCCCTTTCAGGATTTCAACAAACTAACTGACTTTTTCAAACCATTTCAAAAAGCTACTGCTCTTATAGCTCCTACCGCACAAATAGGAGATGGAACTATAGTACAACCGGGCACTTTTATTGGTAACAATGTAAAGATAGGTAAAAATTGCCTTATCCATTCCAATGTAAGTATTTATGACGATTGTGAAATTGGCGACAATGTAACCATTCACGCAGGCACTATTCTTGGAGCCGATGCTTTTTATTACAAAAAACGTTCTGAAGGCTTTGACAAACTGAAATCAAGTGGAAAAGTAGTTATTGAAGATAATGTAGACTTAGGAGCCCTCTGTACTATCGATCGAGGAGTCACTTGTGATACTACAATCAAAAAAGGCACCAAAATTGACAACCAAGTCCATATAGGACACGACACTGTAGTAGGTGAACGTTGCCTTATAGCCTCACAAACCGGCATTGCAGGTTGTGTAATAATTGAAAATGAGGTAACTATATGGGGGCAAGTAGGAATGACTAGCGGCATTACTATAGGTGAAAAAGCAGTCATATTAGCCCAAAGTGGTATATCAAAATCATTAGAAGGCGGACATACTTACTTTGGTTATCCTGCCGGAGAAGCCCGTGAGAAGTATAGGGAAATGAGTGCTCTTAAGCAGCTTATCAAACAACAATAATTTAATGGTAATTCATAACTAATACAACAACCTTACTTTGCCAAGCTCTTGAGTTTTGGCAAAGTTTTTTTATTACATTACTACAAATGTTACAATCTATAAAAAAAGAAGCTCTCTTACTATTACGTGATATAGGTGCTCTCATTATTCTCTTTGTTATGCCCCTGCTATTAGTTGTTACCATTACACTTTTACAAGATGGGGCTTTTAAGAATATTAGCGAACATAAAACGAGTGTTCTATTAGTTGATAACGACAAAGGTGAAATTGCAAACCATATCACTAAAAATTTAGAAGGTAGTACTTTCGCTATCAAAAAAGAACTTAACAATACCCCTATTACCGAGACTATAGCTCGTGAAGAAGTATTACAAGGAAACTACCTGTTAGCTATCATCATACCTGAACACCTCTCTTCCGACCTACAAACAAAAATATCTACTGAAGTCGAAACTATTATAAATACCTTTTCCGGACAAGAAAATCGTTCTACTACAACTTCCTATTCTCCTAAGGAAATACGCTTATACTTCGACCCTACCTTACAAACTTCATTCAAAGAAAGTATAAAAAGTAATATCGACAAACTGCTATACCAAATTCAGAACCAACTCATCTACCAAGCGTTTGAAAACCAGTTAGATGATGGCACTGCCTTACCCAAAACAGAAGCTTTAGTAAATTTCTGCGAAATCAATCCTAACACAACTACAGCATCTATCCCTAATGTTACCCAGCACAATGTACCCGCTTGGGCTTTATTTGCTATCTTCTTTATCATCATTCCTCTTTCAGCAAGTATTGTAAAAGAAAAAACACAAGGCACAGGACTCCGTCTCTTCACCTCTCCCCTACCCTATTGGGCTTTGCTTACCGCTAAAATAATCGTTTTCCTCGCTATTAGTTTACTGCAATTTGGCTTAATGGTACTAATGGGTGTTTTTGTATTCCCCTATTTAGGACTCCCCGTATTAGAAATAGACAACAAGCTCCTCCCCTTACTTTTTGTCGCTCTTGCTTCAGGACTCTCAGCCATAGGCTTAGGGGTACTTTTAGGCACTTTTGCTAAAACACAAGAACAGTCTGCACCTTTAGGAGCTACACTTACCGTTCTGCTCGCCGCCATCGGAGGCGTATGGATTCCTACTTTCGTTATGCCTCACTTTATGCAGCTACTTTCCAGCATCTCTCCTATGAATTGGGCATTACAAGCCTTTTACGACGTATTACTACGCACAAGCAATATCACCACTCTTTTACCTAAAATAAGTGCTTTAATCCTCTTTTTCAGTTGTTGTATCTTTATCTCTATCTATTATGACAAAACTAAAAGAAATATATAAAACTACCCCACTTACCGAAACCCTTACCATTACCGTCCGTTTCAGCGAAACCGACCCTTTAGGTATCGTATGGCACGGTAATTATATCAAATATTTTGAAGATGGGCGTGAAGCCTTTGGGCTAAAGTACGGCATCTCATACCTCGATGTAGAACGTTATGGTTATGCTACACCTATTATCAAAACAGTATGTGAACACAAAAAAATGGTGCGTTATGCCGAGCAGCTTCGTATTGAAACCTCCTACGTTCCTACCTCAGCCGCCAAACTCATCTTTCATTACAAAATCTACAACCAAGCCAATGAATTAGTATGCACTGGCGAAACCGTCCAAGTCTTCACTTTTCTTTCCGACCATACCCTATCCCTCAATAAGCCCGACTTCTATCTACAATGGGAAAAAGAGCATTTAATAACTAATAGTTAGGCAGAGCTATCAAACAAAAAAGACTTTAATAAAGACAACCTTTCTTTATCAAAATCTTTTTTTGTGCTTATTTTCTCTTATCTACAAACTTCATCGGTTTTCGGCTTCCCAACGGATAAAGTTCCTTCTCTAAAATAGCTATATCGCAGAACTCTATCTTAGGAACCACCCTAAGTTTAGCCCTAAAATGACTCACTATCTGTTCTCTCAAAGCCTCTGTAGGAGTCCGAGACCCTATCCTTATCAGTATTTCATCAGTAAGTATATCATTAGTGTTAATTTCAATAATATAGTTCTCTA
>CAUREJ010000022.1:0-32903 GCA_963523735.1 uncultured Capnocytophaga sp. | reverse complement strand
TCTTGCAGAAGAATTGTTGGTCTTTGTCATCTTTGAAAATCCTACAACCATTAATACCTCGATTGTAGATGTGATAAAAACAACCTTCTTCTAAGAAATCAAGTCTTATATCCATAATATTATTCTTTTTAGCTTTTGGTTTTTATACTTTGACAAAGTTTTAGACTTTGTCAAAGTATAAGAAGCTCTTACTTCTTATCTGAAAGTAGCCATTGGGCGCGTAGTATTTCGGCTACGTTCTTGGCTTTAGAGATACAACCGCGTGATTGGAACGGTGGGTTACCATCATAAATAGCCGATATACAGCTTACGCCGTGGTCATTTAGTTCTTCTTCAAAATCGGCTAAAATAGCTTCGGCATCGGGTATATAGGTGTCACCGTATAACTTGAGATTTGCTTCGATATAGAAACCTAATAGCCAAGGGTGTACCGAGCCGTTAAAGGCAGCTTTATCACGCACATATACAGCGCCTACGCTTTCACCTTCATAACGAGGATTTTCGGGCGATAGGGTGCGCAAGCCACGAGGGGTGAGCAACTCTTGGGTGATAATGGCTAACACCTTACGTTGGCGTTTCTCGGTAAGAGGAGAATAATCTAAAGCACAAGTTATGAGTTGGTTAGGGCGTACATCGGTATTTTGGTGAGTACGGTTGGCATAGTCGGCAAGATATTTTTCATTCTCGTACCAAAAGGTGTTATTAAAACTTTGTGCT
This sequence comes from uncultured Capnocytophaga sp., assembly GCA_963523735.1. Taxonomy (GTDB): domain Bacteria; phylum Bacteroidota; class Bacteroidia; order Flavobacteriales; family Flavobacteriaceae; genus Capnocytophaga. The sequence goes on along the minus strand of CAUREJ010000022.1, from coordinate 32,186 downwards.
ATGGTTTCGGGTAGGGTAGCCCATTGTGCGAGGAACTCTTTGTCCTTACTTTCTTCGGCTAAGGCTAAGGCATAGCACACGGCATTGTACCACAAGGCATTTACTTCAACCACATAGCCGTTACGAGGTACTATAGCCCCGTAATTACCTTCGGCATCGAACCAAGTAAGGGCACGACTTAGGTCGTCACTCCATATAAGTCCGTTGTCGTCCATACGCATATCTTTGCGGCTTCGGCTTCGGTAGGCGTTCAGTATGGCTTTAAGGGTTTCACCGTACTCTTTCCAAAGTTGTTTCTTCGTTTTTTTGGTTTCTTTTTCGTACTGCTGAAGTGTCCAGAAAAACCACAATGAGGTATCGGCATCAAAAAGCGGGTTGGTAACGTGCGTACTGATGTCGCGCGCAAAGAGCCCGTTGTAGAAGTATTTAAGGGTAGAGCTTAACACTTCTTCAAATATTTTGTCGGTTTTACCTGAAAGGGCTATCCCAGGCAGGGCGATGAAAGTGTCGCGGGTATTGCTTTCAAACCAGTGGTAACCGCCTTTAATACGGGTTTCACCTGCTTTCTGGATCAAGAATTGTGAGGCGGTGTATTGCAAGCATTCTTCAAAGGAATTGCGTTCGGCGCGTTCCTTTAAGTATTTTTCAAAGTTTTTAGCTAAGGCTTTGCTGTCGGCTTCTTCTAAGCTGGCTGAAAAAACGATACTTTCTCCTTTTTTAAGACTTACCTCGAAGGCACCTACGCTAAGGAGGTCTTCTTGGTAATCGTACCCGCGTTCTTTTTCTTTGTTGTAATATATGTTGTTATTCCAATAGGCTTTTCCACCGAAATTAGCGTCCTTGCTCAGTTGCATATACAAGTAAGGGAATTCGGGGTATAGTTTCACCTTTACGCCACCTTTTACGGTTTCGGCTTGGGTGCTGGCTACTGGGTTTTCTTTGCTAAGTGAGTGAATATCACGGAATGCTAACAGAGGGTTCAGGCGTAGGTGCGTAGCCGAATGGGCTTCGAGCAGGGTGTAACGCACAAGCACTTGTGGGGCGTTGTGCATCATTAATATTTCTTTTTTGAGCAGCACTCCACCTACTTGGTAGGTTACGGTAAAGGCTTTTTCATACGAAATATCGACGATGTACTTATGCCCGCGGGGTTCATACGTACCTTCGTACTTATGTACGCCGAAGTTAAAGTCACGTCCGTGTTGTACTATGGTTTCGTCTAAAGATGAAAGCATTACGTAGTTTTTGCCTCTGAACTTTTCAATAGGCACTACTAATAGCCCGTGGTATTTACGGGTGTTGCAGAAAACAAGGGTAGAGGAGCAGTAGCCTCCGCCACGATTGGTACCGAGGAACTCTCGATTTAGGGAGTACTCGAGGTTAATTAACTGGTCTTTTTTAAATGATAAGTAACTCATATTTCAATTAACAATTAGTCGTTTATTAATTAGCGTATTTTAAAACCATTGCGGTTCGGGCGGGGATGTACAATGATAATAAATTCTCTTTGCCGGTGTATTGGGTAAAATGCTCTACGCTTTCATCAATGCGGTTATCACCACCAAAGGCGGGGTTATCGGTGTTGAGTACGGTAAGGTACTTGCCGGCACGTACATCGAACATATAATCGGTGTAGGAGGTGGTAGGGTTAAAACTGAAAACAAACAAGTAGTTGCCTCGCTCGAATACTAATAACTGACGCTCAATATCACGTACTAATACTCGGGGTTCATAATTTAACAGCTTACTATTGGTGGCAAAGTGTATCATGGCACTATCAAAAGCGTTAAGGAACTTAAATTTCAGGTCAGGGTTATCTACCAAACTCCACAGCCTGCGGGCGTGGCTGTAACTCCAGCCGTTGCCCTCACGAGGAAAATCAATCCACTCGGGATGCCCCCATTCATTCCCCATAAAGGCAAGGTAACCGCCTCCGGAGGTGGCTAAGGTAATGAGGCGTATCATTTTGTGCAAAGCCATAGCTCGGTCGATAATAAGACTATGGTCAAACACGCTCATACCGGTATACACTTCCTTATCGGTAAGGCGGAAAAAGATGGTTTTATCACCTACAAGGGCTTGGTCGTGGCTTTCGGCATAGCTAATGGTTTGCTCTTCGGCGCGCTTGTTGGTCAGTTCGTAATAGATGTCGCCTACGTGCCACTGCTCATCGGGTACTTCTTTGAGCAGTTTTATCCAATAATCGGGGATACCCATACTGAGCTTGTAATCGAACCCCATACCGCCTTCGTTAATAGGAGAGGCAAGCCCAGGCAAGCCGCTCATCTCTTCGGCTATGGTGAGGGCGTGAGGATAGTGTTCGTGAATGAGTTTGTTGGCAAGGGTGAGGTATACGAGGGCATCGTCGTCTTGGTTTCCGTCGTAATAAAAGCTGTAATTGGTAAAGGCTTTTCCTAATCCGTGGTCGTAGTAAATCATACTGGTAACGCCATCAAAACGGAATCCGTCAAAACGATATTCGTCTAACCAATACTTGCAGTTAGAAAGCAGGAAGTTAAGCACTTGGGGTTTGCCGTAGTCGAAACAGCGGGAATCCCATGCAGGGTGCTTGCCGCGTTCGCCCCTGTGAAAGTACAAATAATCGGTACCATCGAACTTGCTAAGTCCTTCGGCTTCATTGCTCACCGAGTGAGAGTGTACTATATCTAACAATACTCTTATGCCCAATTGGTGAGCGGCATCGATAAGTTCTTTGAGCTCTTCGGGGGTGCCGAAACGCGAACTCACGGCAAAGAAGTTAGCTACCTGATAGCCAAAGGAGCCGTAATAAGGGTGTTCCTGAATAGCCATCAGTTGTATGGTATTGTAGCCTAAGGCGGCTATGCGTGGCAGTACATAAAGGCGGAACTCTATAAAGGTACTCACGCGCTGATGCTCGGTACACATACCGATATGGGCTTCGTAAATTAGGGGGTGTGCGGGAGCTTTGGGGTGGGGGTGTTGCCACTGGTAAGGGTGCTCGGGGCACCATACTTGGGCGTTGAACACTTTGGTATAATCGTCCTGTACTGCCCTTGTGGTATGTGAAGGGATACGCTCACCACTGCCGCCTTCCCACTCTACCAACAGCTTGTACAGCATTTGGTGGTGTAGGGCAGCCACAGGGAGGCGCAATTCCCAATCTTGTTCGTTAATTTTTGTAAAAGCGTATTGATTGTTTTTTTGCCAGTCGTTGCTATCAGAAAGAAGAAAGATAGCCGTTGCATTAGGCGCCCACTCACGCAGCACCCATTCTGTATTAGTACGGTGCAGACCGTAATAGAGGTGCGAATTACAAGCATCAGAAAGACAAGCAGCTTCACCTTGTACGCGTTTCGCTACTTCTATAAAATGCTGATGCCTCGCCTGTATGATAGCGAGGTAGGGTTGTAATAGTGGGTCGTTCATAACTTTAGGTGCTTAATGGCTTATGGAAAAGTCAAGTTTTATTGACTTTTGAACAAGTCGTTTTCTTTCACGGCGTAAAATTAGTATATTTTTTTGAATGAGCAAAATTTTTTCGATAATTTTTTCATTTTAGAAATAAACAAATTAGCTGTACACGCCGCCGTTAATGTTAATTACTTCGCCGGTGATATAACTTGCTTTTTTAGATACTAAGAACGATACCAAATCGGCTACTTCTTCGGCTTCGCCAAAACGACCTACGGGAATAAGCTTTACAAGGTCTTCTTCATTGAGTGAGGAGGTCATATCGGTGCGTATAAAACCAGGAGCTATGGCGTTCACGGTAATGTTTCGTTTGGCTACTTCTTGCGCTAAGGCTTTGGTGGCGGCAATAATAGCCCCTTTGGCAGCCGAATAGTTGGTTTGCCCGGCGGTGCCTTTTACGCCTGAGACTGACGAAATGTTAATAATGCGCCCATAGCGGTTGCGCAACATTTTTTGTATAAAGAAGTTAGTAACGTTATAAAATCCGCCGAGCGAGGTTTGTATTACTTTGTTCCAATCGTCTTCGGGCATCCACATAAAAAGTCCGTCGCGGTTAATGCCAGCGTTATTAACAATGACCTCTACAACGGCATCTTTGTTATCGTTTTGCCACTGGGTAAGGGCTTGGGTAGTGCTTTGGTGGTTAGAGACATCAAAACGGATAATTTCGGCTTCGCGTCCTAATTTTTTAATATGCCCGAGTGTTTCACGGGCGGCAATCTCATTACTTTGGTAGGTAATAAGGAGGTTGTAATCGGTATCGAGGGCTAATTTCTCACAAATAGCACGCCCTATGCCGCGTGAGCCCCCTGTAATAATGGCGTATTTTTTCATTTGTATGTAGGTATTATTGTTCTCTTAGATAAAATAATTTAGGTTAAGGGTTGTTTACTTTTGGGCAGATAGCTTATTGGCTAACCAGCTTACGTAAAACAACTGAAAGCTGTGGTACAGCATTATGGGCAGCAAAAACATCACTTTGTTATCTTCGGGTATGCCCAATACCATCATAAAGAGGCTGCCGTGTACTAATGATTTTTTTGAGCCACAAAAGGTGGTGGTGATAGTATCTTCCCTGTTAAAGTGCAGCCGCCCTGCTACCCAACGCAGCAGTTCGTACACTATAAAAAAAAGTCCGACTACTGCCCCTGCTATAATGGCAAAGGTTATGGGGCGAACGCTGCTGAAAACGTTCTTAACAAAGGCGGTTGAAAAACTTTCATATACTATAAGCAAGATGATAAGTCGGTCGAACTTGCCTATAAGCTTGCCGTAGCGTTCTATTAGCTTTTTGCAAAAAGGGTTGAGCAGTAAGCCTACTACTATGGGCAATAGCACTTTTAGCAAAAGCTGTTCGATGATAGCGCCTTGGTCGGCACTACTGCCACTATTGGTTTCTAAAAAGGGTTGCATTAGCATTGGGGTGGCGAAAATGCCTATCAAGCCCGAGATAGAGGCGTTAAAGATAGCCGAAGGTACATTGCCTTTGGCTATTGAGACCATCACTACCGACGATGAAACGGTGGAGGGCAGGCAGGCTAAAAAGTATATGGAAAGCCACAACACTGCAAACTCGGTACCGGCGGCTATCGGATAGAAAATTAGCACCAAAGAGGGAAAAAGTACAAAGGTTGCCGCTTGTGCCAAGAGGTGTAATTGCCAGTTCTTGATGTCGTTCAGTACCTCGCGCAAGTTCAGCTTGAGCCCATAAAGGAGGAAAATGACTACTATCCCCCAATCGATAAACGCGCCTAAATTAAAATAGGCGTTGTAGCTTTCACGATAGGGGAGCAGGTAACCTAAGAGTACCATTAGCACCAAAAAGATGAGAAACACATTTTTCTTCATAGCGAATTTTGTAAGTTTCTGACGGCAAAGATACGAAACAAATCAGAATTTACAATCTATAATGAATATAAAATTACACTGACATTTTTTTACACACTTCTGAAAACCAAGTAAAAATAAGGCTTTTAGGTACGCAATAATTAATTTTAACATTTAAAATGAAAAGTTTAACGTTAAATTAACAAGTGGGGGGGGGTAAAATGCTTATATTTGCCCCCGAAATTAAAGAGTAAGAGAGCTGCTGTTACCGAGAGTAATGTGAGTGTAAAAAAAAAGTTGTTAGGGAAATGTGTTACATTTTTAAGCAGCTCTGTCTGCTCTCTTCTTGCCGAATATTTGCTTTTTATAGAAGCCCGATCTTCCTTTCTTTCATCTATTCTATTCTCTTTGGAAGGTCGGGCAGTCAGAGAACAGCAGAGGGGTTCACCATAATCACACACAGAAATCATACTCACCCCTCTGTTTTTTCTCTGTTTTTTTCTTCGTACTAATGTTAGTCTTTAGTCTTTAGTCTTTAGTCTTTAGTCGCTAGTCGCTAGCAGGCAAAACGGTTCAAAATTGTCTAACAAAGAAGCTGTCCAAAAAGTCTCAAAATCACTTTTGCGTCGCTACACTTTGCCAAAGTCTGAAACTTTGGCAAAGTTGATTACTCTGATTATCAACAACTTTTGTAGTATGTTATGTAGGGGCGTTTTGCAAAGCCCACATAAATAAAACTTTTTAGACAGCCTCGAAATGAGAAAATTAGCAAATGAGAAAATTAGCAAATGAGAAAATTAGCAAATGAGGGAATTAGCAAATGAGGGAATTAGCAAATGAGGGGGAAGTGTTACAGAAAATGCAATGTTTTTGCGTTTTTGTTGCGAATAATGCACTCTTACCCTCCCAAACTTCTCTCTTTATCGCGGAAACACAATTCCTTAACAATCAGCTTATTACATACCCAACACTGCCAAAAGCCTCTTGAAGGCAGAACGAAGCCATCTCGAAGCCATCTCGAAGGCAGAGCGAAGGGTGAGCGAAGGATAAGCGTTATATTACTGAACATCAAGCGTTTAAAAACCGTTCCCCCATTTTGCATTATTCGCAATAAAAATGAGGAAAATTAGCAAATTTGGAAATTGGGGATAGTGGATTAGTTTGATAAGTGAGATATGTTAGACCGCTAGCGACTAGCGACTAAAGACTAATATTTTGTTCTTTGCAAAATGTTTTGTAGCTTTGCCCCATAAAAAAGTAAAAGAATATGAGAAAAATTTTAGTAGCCTTAACAGCCGTTGCTTTATTGGCAAGCTGTGGCAAAAACGATGAAAACAACGCACAAGGGAATGGGGTGGTGCCTAAGAAAATTATTGTTCGTGATGCCAACAATAAATTAAAAGAGACTACTGAACTTGCTTTTGCTAACGGGAAGGTGGTTGGTGTGGTTAAAAAGGACTATGATAACAACCTCCTTAAAACTACTGAAATAACTACTTATAGCTATGAAGGTAACCGCTTAGTTGGGGTTAAAAAGGAGAAAACAGGAAGTAATGACAGTCAGAAAACTTTCTTTTATGAAAATGGTAAAATAGTTACTATGACTGAAAAAGAAGTTGGGAAAAGCTACTCTGTTACAACAAAATACACCTATGAGGGCGACAGATTGGTAAAGAAGGTAGAAAGCAAACCTATAACAAAACGTGTAAATGGAATGCTGGAAGTTGGTGCCGATTGCACTGAATATCAGTATACTTATAAGGATAATGAGGTTACTAAAGTTAAAACCGAGTACAAAAAAGATGCTAATGATGTAGTAGTAGAAACCAACCCTAATAGCGAAACTACTATTTATACCTTTTTAAATGGGAATTTAGTGAAAAAGCAAGCTCTTGGAAGCGTAGAAGAATACAAGTATGACACTAAACAAAATCCTGAACGTTATAGCGTGGTAACGCCTGCTGAAGTTTTTGAGGTTGCTTATTCAAAAAATAATGTAGTGGAAGAAACTACTAAGACATCTGCTAAAATTATTTATGAGTACATTTATAACAACAACGGGTATCCTACCGTCAAGAAAAAATATGAAGAAGAGGCAGGCAAAGTACGAGAATTAGAAGAAATAACTGAATATCAGTACTAAAAAACAAATAAGCCAATGCGGGTAGCACTGCATTGGCTTATTTTTTTTATGATAGAATTGTTGTTAATTCAGAAAAAAAATGTACTTTTGCACTTTCAAATACAAGAATACTAAAATCGACGAGATAAAAATGATTAAAATTACCCTACCCGACGGATCAGTTAAAGAGTATCAAAGCGGGATTACTCCTGCTGAAATTGCTGCCTCTATTAGTGAGGGGTTAGCACGTAACGTACTGTCTGCCAGCTTTAATGGCACTACAGTTGAAACGGTTACTCCGCTGACGACCGACGGTAGTTTGGTGCTTTACACTTGGGATAATCCCGAAGGTAAAAAAGCTTTTTGGCACTCATCGGCGCATATCTTGGCGCAAGCTCTTGAAGAATTATACCCTGGTATAAAACTTACGATAGGACCTGCTATTGCTAATGGTTTCTATTACGATGTTGATTTTAACGGGAAACCTATCTCCGAAAAAGATTTTCCAGCTATTGAAGCTAAATTCTTAGAAATAGCTCGTGGTAAGCATTTGTTTAAAATGCGCTCGGTAAGCAAGGCAGAGGCTTTGTCCTATTACGCTGGCAAAAACGAGTACAAAACAGAACTCATCGAGGCTTTAGAAGACGGTACTATTACCTTCTGTGACCATAGTACTTTTACCGACCTTTGTAGGGGAGGGCATATCCCCAACACTGGCTTTGTAAAGGCTGTAAAGGTGCTTAGCGCTGCTGGTGCTTACTGGCGTGGCGATGAGCATAACCCTCAGCTTACCCGTGTGTACGCTATTTCGTTCCCTAAACAAAAAGAACTTACTGAATATCTTGAGTTATTAGAAGAAGCTAAAAAACGTGACCACCGCAAGTTGGGCAAGGAGTTAGAACTCTTTACCTTCTCTAACAAAGTAGGACAAGGATTGCCTTTGTGGTTGCCTAAAGGAGCTGCCTTGCGCGAACGCCTTGAGGCTTTCTTGCGCAAAGCGCAAAAACAAGCAGGTTATGAGCAAGTAGTAACGCCACATATAGGGCATAAAAACCTTTATGTAACCTCTGGTCACTGGGATAAATACGGCAAGGATAGTTTTCAGCCTATAGCAACCCCTAATGAGGGAGAAGAATACTTGCTAAAACCTATGAACTGTCCGCACCACTGTGAGATTTACAACTCACACCCTTGGAGTTATAAGGATTTGCCTAAGCGTTTTGCCGAGTTCGGTACCGTTTACCGCTATGAGCAGAGTGGTGAGCTGCACGGGCTTACCCGCGTGCGCTGCTTCACTCAGGACGACGCTCACATTTTCTGTACTCCCGAGCAGTTAGATGCCGAGTTCAAACACGTAATCGACTTGGTACTTTACGTATTCGGGTCGCTTGGCTTTGATAACTTTACCGCACAAGTATCGTTACGTGACCCCGAAAATCTTACCAAATACATTGGTAGCGATGAGAATTGGGCTAAGGCAGAAAATGCTATTATTAACGCAGCTAAAGAAAAAGGACTTAACTACGTGATTGAAACAGGTGAAGCCGCTTTCTATGGTCCTAAACTCGACTTTATGGTGAAAGATGCCTTAGGCAGAAGCTGGCAGCTGGGTACTATTCAGGTAGATTATAACCTGCCCGAGCGTTTTGACCTTTGGTATAAAGGGGCTGATAATGAAATGCACCGCCCTGTTATGATACACCGTGCTCCTTTTGGTAGTATGGAACGCTTTGTAGCTATATTGTTGGAACATACCGCCGGTAACTTCCCGCTATGGCTTAACCCCGACCAAGCTATTGTGTTATCACTTAGTGAGAAGTACGAAGGATATGCACAAAAAGTACTGAAAGATTTAGAAAATAATGACGTTCGTACACTTATAGATAACCGCGCCGAAACTATGGGCAAAAAAATACGTGAGGCTGAAAAACAAAAAGTGCCTTATATGCTTATAGTAGGTGAAAATGAAGAAAAAGAGGGTACTGTATCGGTACGAAAGCGCGGTGGTGAGGATTTGGGAAGTATGAGCGTTCAGGCTTTTGCTAAGCTGATACACGATGAAATAGCGAAGTCTATAAAACAGTTTGAATAAAAATTTAAAATTTAGATAGCCATCATTAAAAAAAGTAACACACCGGGAAGAGATGACAAACAACCTCATCGCATTAATAGAGATATTAGGGTGCCAGAGGTACGTTTGGTAGGGGAGAACGTTGAAAATGGCGTATACCCCACTCGTAAAGCATTAGAAATTGCTAATGAATTAGAACTTGATTTGGTGGAAATTTCACCAAACGCCACGCCTCCTGTTTGTAAAGTAATTGACTATAAGAAATTCCTTTACGAGCAAAAGAAGCGTGAAAAAGAAATGAAAGCTAAAGCTACTAAGGTAGTGATTAAGGAAATCCGCTTTGGACCTCAAACAGATGACCACGATTACGACTTTAAGAAAAAACACGGAGAGAAATTCCTTAAAGAGGGGTCGAAAGTAAAAGCTTATGTGTTTTTTAAAGGGCGTTCTATCATCTACAAAGACCAAGGTGAAATACTCCTGTTACGCCTTGCTACCGACCTTGAAGAGTACGGTAAAGTAGAACAAATGCCTAAGTTGGAAGGAAAACGTATGACGATGTTCCTTGCACCATTGCCTAAGAAAAAATAACCCCCACCCCATTCTCTCTAACGGAGAGAAAAAGTGAGGATTAAAATAGACTCTCATAACTCCCCTCTTATAGGGGGGCAGGGAGAGAACGGAATTATATCAATTAATATCTAAGCAAATGCCAAAAATTAAAACTAAATCGGGAGCTAAAAAGCGCTTTATGCTAACAGGCTCTGGCAAAATCAAGAGAAAACACGCGTTTAAAAGCCACATCTTAACTAAGAAAGCTAAAAAACGCAAGTTAGCACTCACCCACGCTACACTCGTTCATTCTAACGACGAAGCAAGCGTGAAGAAACAATTAGGCTTAAAATAATTGTTTAAATAGTAGGAAATTAATAACCGTGGAGTAGGTACCCCTAAGAGTTTGTTTTAAGCACAAACCACCTGCTACAAAAATTAAAAAAAAGAATTTATGCCAAGATCAGTAAATGCAGTAGCTCGCAGAGCTCGTAGAAAAAAGATAATGAAGCAAGCCAAAGGTTACTTTGGTCGCAGAAAAAACGTTTGGACGGTAGCTAAAAATGCTGTTGAAAAAGCAATGCAGTACGCTTACCGTGACCGCCGTAACAAGAAGAGAACCTTCCGCGCTTTGTGGATAGTGCGTATTAACGCAGGTGCTCGCTTGCACGGATTGTCATACTCACAATTTATGGGTAAACTTAAAGCAGCTAACATTGAACTTAACCGTAAAGTTCTTGCCGATTTGGCAATGAACCACGCCGAAGCGTTCAAAGCTATTGTTGAAAAAGTAAAATAAACGTTTAACACACGATATAATTCCGCATAAAATGGGCTACTTTGCAAAAAAAAAGTAGCCCATTTTTTTATAAAATACTTGTGCATTCAAAATTTATTTGTACTTTTGCCCCATTATTTTATACTTCTAATTGAATAACTTAATTTTTAAATATTTATACACGATGAAAAAAATGTTTTTATCATTCTTCCTTTTAGGAAGTTTATTGCTTGTTTCCTGCTCAGGAAACTCACCTAAAGAAGTGGCTGAGAAGTTTATGAAAGCTTTAAGAGCTGGTGATATCAAAGAAGCTCAGAAATACTGTGATGAGCCTACCGCTAAAATGCTTACCCCTCTTCAAGAGCTTTTTAAACTTGTGCCTGAAGAGGAAAGGAAAGAAAAAGTAAAAGTTATTACTGTTACTAGAGTAGAAATAAACGGTGATACAGCTAAAGCTTTCTGCAAAGAGGAAGGTTCTGAAACTGAGCAACCTCTTGACCTTAAGAAAATTGATGGTAAATGGGTAGTATCTGTTAAGAAAGAACAAGGTAAAGAAGGTCTACCAGGTATGTCTGCTGAACCAAAGCAAGATAGTGAGGTAGTAGCTCCTGCAGAAGAAACAGAAACTCCAACTGAAGCTCCTGCTGAAGCACCTGCTGAACCAGCTGAAGCTAAGTAGTATTATAAGGCTTTAAACCTTTTAAAAATCCCAAGAGAATGACTTAAAAATTCTCTTGGGATTTTTATTTGCTAAAAAACATATAAATTTTTTGTGATTTTGTTTGCAAAATAAAAAATATAAATGTATCTTTGCGGCAGTTTTATATCACTAAGTTCAAGAGTCTAATTTTAATACTTAAACACAATGAAAAAGTTATTATCATTGCTCCTCATCGCAGGAAGCTTGCTACTTGTTTCTTGCAGTAGTGATTCGCCTAAAACAGTGGTTGAAAAATTTACCAAAGCTATGAGCGAAGGTGATTATGCAACAGCTAAAAAGTACGCCGACAAACAAACTGTTGAAATGTTAGGTGCCCTTGAGGCTATGGCTAAACTATCACCTGAAGAAGTAGCTAAAACTACTAAAGAGACTAAAGAACTTTACAAAAGTTTTGAGGTTACTAAAGTAGAAGAAAATGGCGATACCGCTAAAGTATACACCAAAACAGCTCAAGGCGAAGGTGAAACTTACGACCTAAAGAAAGAAGACGGCAAATGGCGTGTATCTATGAAAAAAGAAGGTATGTAATTAACCTTGAACTTTAGTAGTAGTATTTTTTATGGTTAAACAATTAAAAAGAATCCCAAGATGAAAAGAATAATTAAAAGACTTCTTATCTTTCTTGGGATTTTTGCATTTGTAGTATGGGGCGTTTTTAAGCTCTTTTTTTATGTAGATTCCAGGCAAGAAAAGCGATTGGTGGCTGCTAATTTGCAACAAACACGCCTTACTGAAGCACAAATAAACCAGCTGGAAGAAGGGGATATAATCCTTAGGAGGGGGTACGGGCTGTTTAGTGATATGATAGCAGATATGCTCAACAACAAGATTTTTGATGTTACTCACTCGGGAATATTGTATAAGAAGGAAAATGAATGGTATGTTATCCACTCTCTTTCCTCTGATGTGAGTAATATCGACGGAATGCAAGAACAGCCTTTAAAGACCTTTTTACAATACTCTGTGCCAAAGAAGGTGTTGGTTGTTCGTCCTAATGGTTTAACTCCAGCACAAGCTTCAGAAATGGTAAAAAGAGCGCAGTATTATCTAAATGCTAAAATTCCTTTTGATCATATAGGCGTTATCGATGAGCCTTCGGAACTTTATTGCACTGAACTTATCTACCAAATATTAGATAACGACCTTCATTACATAGCCTTCCCTACCGACAAGAAAGTGAGAAAAGATACTTTTTCCACTATGACTACCTTGTACAATCCTCAGTATTTTACTATTATTATCAATACTTATTCTCCTACTACTGAACCATAAGGTACTTGAGAATTAAACGCGCATAGGGCTGAATCTTTGATTCAGCCCTATGCGCGTTTATTGCAAATAAAAAAAATATCCCAAGAATAGGATTCTTGAGATATAATGATTTAAAAGCTATAACAGCTTATTTTACTTCAGCTTCAGTAGCAGTAGCTGTAGTAGAAGCTGTTTCTCCTTCTACTGTTTCAGTTGCAGTAGCTTCTTCCATAGCAGGTACTTCTTCAGGCATAGCTTCAGTTTCTACTTTTTCAATAGCAACTACCCATTTGCCTTCTACTTTTTTAAGGTTAAGAACTACAGGCTCTTCAGAACCTTCAGCTTTAACAGTTAAAGCAGCAGCATCACCGTTTTCTTCAACACCTACAACAGTAAGGTTTTTACCAGCTAAAGATTGAACATCAGCACCAGCTTCAGCATACTTTTGAGCTTCTTCGAAGTTGTTAGCGTTAACAGCTTCAATGAATTTAGCAGCTACGTCTTTAGATGATAACTCACCTGTACAAGAAACGAGCAATAAACTTCCTAAAAGGAAGAAGGATAAAAATAGTTTTTTCATCGCGTATAAATATATTTAAAATTAGTTATTTTTTTTCTACTTGCGATTGTAATAGTTCCACTTTTCTGTCGGGTGTACATAACAAATAGTTCTTTGTTATATATCACTAATCACTGACTTTTAAGGCTTTGGTTCTAAAACGGGGGCAAAGGTATAAAGAAAAAATGTACCACGCAAATAAAATTGAAAATATTTTTAAAATAATTTTTTATTGGTGTTGTACACAAACAGTGTTTTAGGGGCTTTTAAAGCCCCTAAAACACTGTTTTACAATTATTTAAAATGATTCGGGACAGTTGGTTTTTACCTTCTCTTTTCCGCTGGGGAAAAGGTGTGTGCTAATGCCTTAATTTGTAAATTCATAAGCTTTTTCTTCGCCTTGGAAAATTACTTTAAAGCTAAGACGCTTCCAGTGCTTGGGCAACTGCGGATTAAATACTAATGTTCCTTCTTTGACGCGCATACCGGCAAAGCCCTCGACTACACTGAGCCACGTACCTGCCATTGAAGTGATGTGTAGCCCCTCGTGTACCTCTTTGTTATAGTCGTCTAAATCTAACCTTGCGGTTCGCAAGTACAGCTGGTAAGCTTCTTCATCTTTTCCTAAAGCTGCTGCCAATACGCTATGCACACAGGGTGAAAGTGAGGACTCGTGCAGGGTGAAAGGTACGTAGAACTCATAGTGTTTTCGGAGTTCTTCCTTTGTGAAATGTTCTTCAAAGAAGTAGAATGTTTGTAAGGTATCGGCTTGCTTAATATAAGGTGAACGCAATATTCTATCCCACGACCAGTGTTGGTTAATAGGGCGCTGGGTGGGTGGAATGGCACTAACGGGTTTTAGGTCTTTATCTAAAAAGCCGTCTTGCTGCAAGTAAATGCCGTGCTTTTCGGTGTAGGGGAAGTACATATTCTGTGCGATGTGTAGCCAGTTTTCGACTTCGCTGGGGGTGGCGGTTTTTAGTTTGAAATCAAAGGTGGTAGGATTGTTGGGTTGGTACTTGCGCACCATTTCGGCGGCGTACTGTAAGCACCATTTAGCTATGTAGTTAGTGTAGAAGTTATTGTTTACATTGTTTTCGTACTCATTGGGGCCGGTAACCCCCAAGATTACATACTTTTCTTTTTCAGCCGAGAAAGAAACTCTCTGCGCCCAGAAGCGCGCAATGGACATTAGGACTACCCACCCGTAATGCTTAATATAATCGGTGTCGGCAGTGAAGCGGGTGTAGTTGTAAATGGCGAAAGCAATAGCGCCATTGCGGTGGATTTCTTCAAAAGTAATTTCCCACTCGTTATGGCATTCTTCACCATTCATTGTTACCATAGGGTATAGGGCAGCTTCATTGGTAAAACCGAGCTTTTGGGCGTTGGCAATGGCTTGGGGCAACTGCTCATAGCGGTACAGCAGTAGGTTTTTAGCTACATCGGCACCTTTGGTAGCCATATAGAAGGGGAGGCAATAGGCTTCGGTATCCCAATAGGTGCTTCCGCCGTATTTTTCGCCAGTAAAGCCCTTAGGTCCTATATTAAGGTGTGAGTGTTTGCCTGAATAGGTTTGGTTTAGTTGGAAGATGTTAAAGCGGATGCCTTGTTGTGCTGCCTCATCGCCTTCGATAACAATGTCGGAGGTTTCCCAGATGGCAGCCCAATCTTCTTTTTGGGCTTCTAAGAGTCTGTTAAAGGCGTCGGCGCCATTGGTTAGGAGGAATAGGGCTCTGAACTGCTCATTGTTTTGGGTGTATCCGCCAAACTTTTCGAGGCGGAAAGTGCTTCCTTGGGGTACTTTCAGTTCGTATTGCAGCCCTATATAAGTGTCGGTTTCATTTTTTTGGGGTGATAACATAAGTTCTTTGCCATTGATAAAGCACTTATTCACCATAAAGGTGCGTACGGCGAAGTGGGTCTTTTTAGTTTTTGCGGTTATAACAGCTATGTCCTTAGTGTTTGATATTTCGGTTGTTTCCCAAAAGAGTTCGTCCCAATTACTGTCGTTATTTTTAATGCCACTGTCTAAATAGGGTTCGACTGTTATAGTAACATCGGTATTGAGGGGTGTGATTTCATAGCGCAAAGCACCGATCTGTTCATAGCGCAATGAGAGGAAGCGCAAGGCTTTTACCTGAATCTCGACGCCACTGGGCATAGTAGCCTTAAAGGAGCGTTCGTACCAGCCTTCTTTCATATTTAGCTGTCTTTTGAAATGGCTTACTTGGGTACAGCGGTGCAAATCAAGCACTTCGCCATTAATGGTGATATGAATGCCAATCCAATTAGGGGCGTTTAGCACTTTGGCAAAATATTCGGGATAGCCGTTTTTCCACCATCCGACGCGTGTTTTATCGGGATAGTAGACCCCACCGATGTAACTTCCTTGTAATGAGGAGCCGCTGTAATCTTCTTCAAAGTTAGCGCGCATTCCCATAGCTCCATTTCCTATGCTAAAGATACTTTCTTGCTTACTGATTTCTTTTTCGTCAAAACCTTCCGCAATAATATTCCAAGTATTGTCCATTTTATTGTTTTTTATTGTGCGCAAAGCTACGGAATTTTTTGTTAATAACAAAAAATTAGTGGATAGTAGATAGGGGATAGGGGTTAGGCAGGGTGGGGAATGAGCAAATTAGGGAATGGGGAAAATGAGGAAAATGTAATGTTTTGGGGTTTTTATTGCGAATAATGTAAAGTGGGGGAATGGTTGTTAAAGGCTTGGTGTTCAGTTATATAACGCTTATTGTTCGCTCACCTTTCGCTCTGCCTTCGCCCTGCCTTCGAGATGGCTTCGAGATGGCTTGGAGAGGCTTTTGGTAGCGTTGGTGAGGTAATGGGCTGATTGTTAGGGGGTTGTGGTTTTATCCTCAAAAGGGAGTGCGAGTGGGGGATTTTTGCATTATTCGCAAAGAAAATGTTTTTTTAGTCGTTAGTTTTTAGTCGCTAGTCGTTAGCAGTGTTCTTGGTAGGCACGAGCTACAAGAAACGCGCCAGCAGGGGGTACAAAATTTGTGGTAAAACACCAAATAAAATGAGGCTATCTTTTGCCGGATAGCCTCATTATTTTTTAGCTTCATAAAAAGGATTTAAAACTTTTTAGACAGCCTCAGCAGGGGTTATTATTTTAGATAAGTAAGAGCTACAAGCTCTGTTCTTGGTAGGCACGAGCTACAAGCTCGCGCCAGCAGGGGGGACTAATTTAGGGCTATTCCACCACCACCTTCCAAAACTTACTTTTTAAGTAGTTTTTCACTGCCTCAGTGGCTTGGGTAGGACTTAAGACGATTTTTCCTTCTTTGCCTTTCTCGCGTGTAGGGAGCTGTTTTAGAAAGTCCATAAGGGCGGAGCCTTGTAGGCCTTTACCCTCATAGCTAACCAGAACTTCTACATATTCTAATACTTTATTCCCTGCTATGTTTAGCTTAGTAAGAGGGGTAAAATCAGCGTATAAACTTCTAAGTTGAGGCTGGTGCGAGAGGTCTAACTCGGTAAGCCCTGTGCCTCCGATATATAGCGAAATAAGTTTGTTATTTTTACTGAGGTCTAAGCTTTTGAGGTTTTTGCAATTGGTTACAGCTAAACTTTTAAGCTCGGTAAAGGGGCTAGTATTGATAGTTGTGAGAGGAGTGGTTTCTCTTACAATTAACTCGGTAAGCCCCTGAGGCAAACTGCTGGCGAGCAGTGTATGGCTGTCGATCCTTAACCTTTTTATATCCTCTAAATGCGCTATAGAGGGAAGCTTGTTGCCTTTAGCCATCAACTCTATAAGAGCAAGGTTATGACTGATATCTACCGCAGTAAGCTGGTTGTATTCGCAATTTAGATACCACACTTTACCATAAATTCTAACCGTTTGGGCTTGTAGGGTGTATTCTATATTTCTGTTGAATTGCGTAGGTTTTTGGTCAATGCCCTCGTCCCACTTGCCATTGCCATTAAGGTCTAACCACACCCCTGCTTGGTCTTCCTCAGCTGCATTTATACCAAGCTTTACCTTTTCGCCTACGGCTTTGTCGGTGGTAAGCACTATGTAGTGCGTATCTTTAGGTTCGGGCTTAGGTTCTTCTTTTTTGGCAGTAGTAAAGGTCTTTTCGGGGTATGGGGCTTTGTTATTAGCTTTGTCAAACACCTCTACCCATACGGTGTAGGAGGTGCTGGGGGTAAGCCCTTTAATCACATAACTAAACATAGCTGCTTGGGGCGCACCGCTGTTCTGTACCTCAGTGCTGCCATTCACCTTCCAAAACACTTGGTAACGCAACCCCTCAAAAGAGGTTTTGTTATCGGTAGCGGCTTCCCAGCTAAGGGTAGCGGTTTGGTCGGTAACGGCTATCCTCTCACTAATAGTAGCAGGGGTAGGAGCCTGAGTATCGGCTTCTGCAGGGGTGGTAACCTCTTTCGCGGGGTACTCGGCAGTGTTATTGGCTTCGTCCAGCACCTTTACCTTTATGATATAGGTAGTTTTTTCGGCAAGCCCTGTAAGGCTACATTCCAGCATATTTTCTTTTAGCTCGGAAGTTTTTACCTCGCCACTGCCTTTTACGTTGTACAGCACTTGGTAGCGCAACTTTTCGGCAGCGGTTTTATTGTCGGTAGCGGCTGTCCATTTTAGGCTAAGGGTGTTAAAAGTAGGAGTAGCCTCGCTAATAGCACCTGCTTTAGGAGCTTCGGTGTCGGCAGTAACAGGTGCTGCGGGGGTAGTAACCTCCTTAGCGTCGTACTCGGTAGCGTTGCCAGCCTCGTCTAGCACCTTTACCTTTACAATATAAGTAGTTTTTTCGGCAAGCCCTGTAAGGGTAAAGTCCAATATATTCTCTTTCACTTCAGAAGTTTTTACTTCGCCGCTGCCTTGTACGTTGTACAGCACTTGGTAACGGAGTTTTGCGGCAGCGGTTTTATCGTCGGTAGCGGCAGTCCATTTCACCAAAACACTGTTAAAGGCAGTAGCGGTAGCTTCGGTAATAGCGCCCGCTTTAGGAGCCTCAGTATCGGCAGGAAGGTCGGGCACTTCATCACCTCTTTCTGTTTTGAGGGCTTGCCAACCGCGCTGTTTGGCGGTATTGAGTACGGCATCGGTAACAGCATTCTTTTCTTGGGGGTTGTCGGTATTGCGCAATACTACTGCTGCATTGGGGTTGGTAGCGGTAGGCAGGTGTGTTACAAGCTCTAACAAAGCTTTTTCGGGCAAGCTATTGTCGGCTACATTGAGCTTGGTAAGGGCTTCATTCTTACGCACATCGGCAGCGGTAAGGGCATTGCCCGAGGCGTTTAACTCGGTTACCTTGCCATAGACGGTAAAGACTTTGTCGGTTGCTTTAAAAGTAATAGGCTTGCTAAAGTCGGTTACTTTCACATCGTCTCCGTCAAAAATGCCGTTGTTATTAGTATCTACCCATACATCGGTAGCGGTAGTGGTGCTGCCCACTGCGGTAAGGCTAAGGGTAGTACCCGAAGCACTACCGGTAGCAAACGCCATATAAGGTTGTGCTACATCTACTTTGGGCTGAGGTGTCCAGTCGGTAAGATGTTCAGGGGTCTGTACGGTAGCAGGCACCTCAGGGTCATCGCTTTTAGAACAAGCGAAAATGAGCAAATTAGCTAATGTAAGGATTAGCAAATTCGCAGCGTGTTTGAATGATAGTTTTTTCATAGCGCTTTATTTATTTATTGTTTATACTATTTTAGGGGTTAGAAGTCAGTTAAAGTTTAGACAATTCTGACCCGTTTTGGGTGCTAGCGACTAGCGACTAAAGACTAGCGACTA
Source organism: uncultured Capnocytophaga sp. (assembly GCA_963523735.1). Lineage (GTDB taxonomy): Bacteria > Bacteroidota > Bacteroidia > Flavobacteriales > Flavobacteriaceae > Capnocytophaga. The sequence goes on along the minus strand of CAUREJ010000022.1, from coordinate 13,079 downwards.
ATTTCCGGTGCAAATTTACGGCGGTTTTTTCATACATCACTTGTCTCAGACTGCCATTTTCATGTCTCAGACTGCCATTTTTCACTTTTCCCAAAAATGTCAGTAGTATGCAAATTCTGCCTTAAAAACGCGAAAATCCCCTATGAAATAAGGGTTGAGCAGTGACAGGTACGAGGTGGTTTTTGGGCAAAAAAAAAGCCAATGCACTTATTAGGCGCATTGGCTATATAGCTACCTCACTATTTTTGTGTGAGGCTTACAAAGGTAACCCTTTTACATTAATTACCACGAACTTTTTGTTCCCATTTCCAAGCTGAAAGCATCGCATCGTCCAACGAACTTTCGGCTTTCCAACCGAGTACATTGTTAGCCTTGTCGGTATTGGCATAAGCGGCAGTGATATCACCAGCGCGCCTGCCTACTATTTGGTAGTTCAGTTTTTTGCCCGATACACGTTCAAAACTTTTGATAACTTCCAATACAGTACTACCTTTGCCTGTGCCAACGTTAAATACCTCGTAGTTTTGGGTATCTTTACCATCTAACAAGCGTTGTAGGGCTATAACGTGTGCTTTGGCAAGGTCTACCACGTGAATATAGTCACGAATACAAGTGCCGTCGGAAGTAGGATAATCATCACCAAAAACTGATAGCTTTTCACGTAAGCCAATAGCCGTTTGGGTGATGTAAGGTACTAAGTTTTGCGGAACGCCCAAAGGCAACTCACCTATTTCGGCAGAAGGGTGCGCCCCGATAGGGTTAAAGTAGCGCAAAGCTATGGCGTGTAGGTTAGGTGTTACCCTGCAAGTATCACTGATGATTTCCTCGCAAATCTGTTTGGTATTACCATAAGGTGATTCGGCTTTCTTTACCGGAGCGTTCTCGGTAATAGGCAATTCGTCGGCTTGCCCGTACACGGTACACGATGAGCTGAAAATGAAGTGTGCCTTAGGCAGCTTGCTGAGTTCTTGTAACAAGTACACCAAGCTGGTAAGGTTGTTTTCGTAATACAAAAGGGGCTTTTCTACACTCTCACCCACTGCTTTGGAGGCTGCAAAGTGAATCATACCCTGAATGTCCTGATGGCGTTTGAAAAAGTCCTGCACATCGGCTTTATCTCTGAGGTCAAATCTTTCAAAAATAGGTGCCTTGCCAGTGATTTTGGCAATGTGCTCCTTTACATTTTCTTGGGCGTTGGAAAGGTTATCAATAATAACCACCTCAAAGCCTGCTTTTTGTAATTCGACAACGGTGTGTGAGCCTATAAAGCCCAAGCCACCGGTTACTACTATTTTTTTCATTGGTTTATAACTTTTGGTGTTTTAGAAAAAGTTGTTGATTCTGTTGTTAATTGGGTTATATCACGTAATACTCTTTCGGCATCGGCATACTTCCTGATGATTATGACCGTAATACAAGCGGCTACCAACTCAATACTATTGGCAATTATACTTATAATACTTGAAGCGTAAAATCCGCTGAAATCATCGGAAGAATTAGCTAACCTAAACGCCACGTAGTTTAATACATTTCCTAAGATAAACAATGTCCACCATATAGGTAGCATATTATCGGAAAGGTTTTCGGTTTTTTTATCTTTAAGAATGAAAATGCTACGTGTTTCGGTAAAGAGTTCTTTCATTATCCGATACGGAATGATTAAACCCATAATAGGCACAAACCACCCTCCTGCTGCCCAGCCTTCGGTGTAAGTGAGATGCTTTTTTAGCAGATGTAGGTTGTAATACGCCCTGCGAAACCACCTGATGAATAAGATACCTGTAACGATGGTGATAAGGATGCTAGTGAAAGCAACCACTCTGACCATAACGTCGATAGTATCGGCTTTTTCTTGCAACAGTAGTGCGTTACCGCCTGTATTTGCTATATTTTCTATCTCGTTAATGAGAAAAAGCTCTTGTAAATCACTAAAGATAAGTATAAACTGAAAACCGAAGGTAACCCAAAGCGCATTAATTGCTTCTTTAGCTCTGTTAGCGTTATCTCTTAGCATTACAACATATTTTTAGGGTCTAAAATAGTATCTAATTGCTCTTTGGATAGCAGTTGGTGTTCTAATACCAAATCATATACTGCTTTACCTGTTTGCAAAGCCTCTTTAGCTATTTTAGTACTATTTTTATAACCGATATGAGGGTTAAGGGCGGTAACAATACCAATACTATTCTTCACCATATTGAGCATAACCTCACGGTTAGCCGTAATACCTTCCACGCATTTGGTGCGAAGGGTATCGATAGCGCGTTCCAAGAATACTATGGACTCTATAATGCATTGGCACAATACAGGTTCCATTACGTTTAGCTGTAACTGACCCGCTTCGGCAGCAAAGGTAACTGTAAGGTCATTACCAAATACTTTGAAGCACACTTGGTTCACCACTTCGGGGATAACAGGGTTTACCTTTCCTGGCATAATAGAGGAACCAGGTTGCATAGCAGGTAAGTTAATCTCGTTTAATCCAGCGCGGGGTCCTGATGATAGCAAGCGCAAATCATTACAGATTTTAGAGAGTTTTACCGCCATACGCTTCAATGCCGATGAGTAGATAACGTAAGAACCTGTATCGGGGGTAGCTTCCACTAAGTTAGCTGCTGTTACGAAAGCCTCGCCGGTTATCTTAGCCAAGTTTTCGGCGCATAGTTTAGCGTAGCCTTTCGGAGCGTTTAAGCCGGTACCAATAGCTGTTCCTCCCATATTGATTTCCAAAAAGAGGTTTGCGTTGTTTTGCAGTCTGGCTATTTCTTCTTCTAAGTTAGCGGCAAAGGCTTCAAACTCTTGCCCCAAGGTCATAGGTACTGCATCTTGCAGCTGGGTACGCCCCATTTTAATAGCGTCGGCAAATTCTTTACCTTTATTCCGGAAAGCCTCGATAAGCAAGTGCAACTTCTCAATCAGCGTTTGGTTCATTTTGATAACTGCCAACTTTACAGTAGTAGGGTAGGCATCGTTAGTGGATTGAGATTGGTTCACGTGGTCATTAGGTGAGCAGTATTGGTATTCACCTTTTTGGTGCCCCATAAGTTCCAAAGCGCGGTTAGCTATCACCTCGTTAGCATTCATATTCACTGAGGTACCAGCCCCTCCTTGAATCATATCGACAGGGAATTGGTCGTTAAATTTACCGCTAATTACCTCGTGGCAAGCTTCGGAGATAGATTTAAGCAGTTCATTAGGCAATAAGCCTAAGGCGTTATTAGTTTGGGCAGCTGCCAGTTTTACGTAGGCAATAGCTTTTACGAACTCGGGATAGTCGCCCATTTTAGTTCCTGTAATGCGGAAGTTCTCGATAGCGCGTTGTGTTTGTACGCCATAGTAAGCCTCCGCGGGTACTTGTAGTTCGCCAATAAGGTCTGATTCTGTTCTGAATTTTGTCATATTTTTTATTTTTAATGTAATTAGCCAACTTGCAAGAGGCAAGTTGGCTAATTACAGGTTATTTAACTCCGTGCATCATTTTTTGTAGTTTCTTGTTAAGTAGTATCATACCCAAGCCACAAAGGATAACGAAAACAGAGATTGAGGTAAAGATAACGCTTGCACCGTGTTCTTTTACGAAAGAAGCGATAACCCCTCCGGCAGCATTAGCAAAGAAAGCTGCCATCATCCAAACGCCCATTAAGATACCTGCCAAGCGTGGAGGTGATAGTTTGGTAACGATAGATAGCCCCACAGGCGACAAGCACAACTCACCAATAGTATGAGTTAGGTAAGTAAGTACCAACCACGCTAAGCTTGCTTTAACAGCTACATCGGTAGGGTCGTTCCCAATAGCCCCTCCGCGTTCGTACACAGCCCCTATCATAAAGAAGAAGCCTATACCTAAAAGCACCATACCTGCTCCCATTTTGAACGGAGTAGTAAGGCGTTGCCCAAATTTGGTATTCCAAATAGAAGCAAACACAGGCGCCAAAAGCACTATGAACAATGGGTTTACCGATTGGAACCAAGCGGTAGGTATTTCAAAGCCCATCACATTGCGGTTAATAAACTTATCGGTGTACAGGGTAAGTGATGAACCAGCTTGTTCAAAGCCCGCAAAGAAGAAGATAGCAAAGAAGAAGTATATAAAGATAACTGCAATACGTTCTTTTTCTTCTTTAGTAAGAGGTTTGTTAGCTTCGGCATCACTAACTTCTACTGCTTTTTTCTTACCGCCTTGTGCTTTTACGCCAAGGTCGCCTAAGTATTTTTTAGCAAATAAGATGAATATCAGTTCCCCTATAAGCATACCTATGGCAGCTGCTCCGAAACCGAATTTATAACCGAAGGACATAGCTACCTCACCGGTTTGCATATCGATAGCGGTTTTGGCAAAGATGTTATCGGTAAGTAAGCCTGTTAGCAGTGGTGCCAAGAAAGCCCCTAAGTTAATACCCATATAGAAGATGGAGAAAGCCGAGTCCAAACGCTTGTCGCCAGGTTGGTACAATCCGCCTACCAGCGCCGAAATGTTAGGTTTGAAGAAACCGTTACCAATAATAAGGAGGAATAGCCCCAAGTAAAGCCCTGCGTGGGTAGTCCAAGCAAAGAGGGTAGCCTCACCCAAGAACATTATGAGTCCGCCCAGCAGTACCGCTTTGCGTTGTCCTAAGAAATTGTCGGCAATCCAACCGCCGATAAGAGGTGTGAAGTAAGTGAGTCCTGTAGCAAATCCGTAAATAAGAGAAGCCGTTTGTTCATCAAAAGCCAAACCGCCCTCTAACCACGTTTTGGTGAGGTAAAGCATTAAAATACCACGCATACCGTAGTAGCTAAAACGCTCCCACATTCCTGTTAAAAACACAAGATAAAGCCCCTTAGGGTGCTTCTTTTTTTCTTCTTTTACGTTTGTATCCATTGTTCGTAATATAATAAATAATTTAAAAGTTTGTTACAAATTCTCTTCTATAAATTGTGTCATTTTTAAGTACAGTTGCTTGCGGGTGCTGCCTGTATTATCGTAAATACCGTGGTCTTTATCAGGGTAGATAAGCCAATCAAAATTTTTCTGATAGCTCACTAAGGCATCGATAAGTACCATAGCGTTCTGTACGTGTACATTGTCATCGGCGGTGCCGTGAACAAGCAGGAATTTACCTTTTAGCTTAGCCGCGTGGCTGATAGGCGAGTTATCATCGTACCCGTTAGGGTTTTCTTGGGGGGTACGCATAAAGCGTTCGGTGTACACGGTATCGTAAAAACGCCAGTTAGTAACCGGAGCTACGGCTATCGACATTTTGAATACTTCGCCTTTTTGGAAGAGGCAGTTGCTCGCCATAAAGCCTCCAAAACTCCACCCCCATATTCCTATCCTATTTTTATCGACATAAGGGTAGTTACCTATAATTTTTGCGGCTTCGGCTTGGTCTTCCACTTCTTTCTTGCCGAGTTCTAAATAAGTACATTTTTTAAAGTCGGCACCTTTAAAGCCTGTACCACGCCCATCTACACAAGCTACAATATAGCCTTTTTGGGTGAGCATACTGTGCCAAAAATCGTCCATACTCCACCATTTGTTGGCTACTTGTTGTGAACCGGGGCCTGAGTATTGGTACATCAGTACAGGGTATTTTTTATTAGGGTCAAAATTCTTAGGCTTTATCATAAAGGCGTTCAATGCGCCTTCGGCTGTTTTTATCTCGAAAAACTCCTTCGTAGGGAGGTTGTATTTTTGCAGTGAGGCTAAGAAAGGCTTGTTATTCAATATCTCTTTTACCTCTTTGGCATTCTTGCTGAGGTGCAAGGCGTAGCGCGGAGGGGTAGTAGCGTTAGAGAATGACAGTATATAGTGACTGAAATCACCGCTAAAGGTAGCGTTATTAGTGCCTATTTCGGGAGAAAGCAATCGCTTGTTTTTGCCGTTAAGCCCAATGGCGTAGATAGCGCGGTTAATACTTCCTTTTTCGGTAGACTGATAGAAGATTTGCTTTGTTTTGGCATCGTACCCATAGAAGTTAGTCACCTCCCAATTACCATTGGTAATGGGCTGCACCTTGCCTTGTGGGGTGCAGTGGTACAGGTGGTTATAGCCGTCTTTTTCGGACTGGAACACAAAGCTGTTATCGGCTAAGAACTGAATGTTTTCATTCACTTCCACATACGTTTTGCTGGTTTCTTTCACAAGGGGGGTAGTTTGCAGGTTATCGATGTTAATCTGCAAAAACTGCCAGTTGTTTTGGTGGCGGTTAAGGGTTTGTACCATTAGCAGTTGGGGGTTTTTGCTGAACTGCACGCGGGGGATATAGTAAGCCTCCAAGGGCACGGTGGTAGTTTGTCCGTTGTTAAGGTGGTACAAATGCAGTGATACAGCCGAGTTGTTTTCACCAGCCTTAGGGTATTTAAAAACGCTGCGGGTAGGGTACAGCTCATTGCCGTACACATCCATTGAAAACTCGGGTACTTTGCGTTCGTCGGAGCGCACAAAAGCCAAGCAAGTGCCATCGGCATTCCAGTCGAACAGGCGCACGATGCTAAACTCTTCTTCGTACACCCAGTCGGCAGTACCGTTAATAATTTCGTTTTTCTTACCGTCGGTAGTAATTTTAGTTTCTTTACCTGTGGCAAGGTCATATAGGTAAAGGTTGTTTTCAAAGGCAAAAGCTACTGTTTTACAGTTAGGTGATAGTGTTGGAACACTTATGCTTTTGTCGGAAATGCGCTGTATTTCATTTGTTTCGATGTTAAACAGATAGTAGTTGGCTACGAAAGAGTGTCGGTAGATATTTTTGCGGTTGGTGCCTATAATAAGGTATTTTTCATCGGCAGAGAAAGTGTAATCGGCTATGCGCTGAATGCCGAAATCTTTGGCTACGAATAAGTCTTTCACCTTGCTAAGGGTGGCAAAGTCATATAAGGTAATTTGCTGAGAGCCTTTTTCTTGGTTGTACTCCAATACAGTGTACTGAGGGGCGTGCTGCAAAGCGTGTAGGTTGTACATACGCTGTGGGTAGAAAGCACCTTGAGTCCAGATAGCGTCCAAGGTTATGGGGGTGTTTTGGGCTTGTGTTACAGCTACCCAAAAGCTCATCAAAAGGAATAATAATCTCATTGTTTTTTATTTCTATTTATATCAAAAGTGTTGATTTCAGCCGTCAATATTATGAATATTTTTTGAGATAGCAGCAATCTTTTAACAACTTTTTTTTCACTTATTTTCTATTTAGTTGATTGTTAGTAAGATAGCGGTATGAAAATATTTTATTAAACCGCTAACTCCTTAGCTTGCCAATGAATAAATAGTCGTCTTGTAACACCTCTGCCCAAGCGGTAAGCACCTGTGGGGCTATGCCCTGTGCAAGGAGCTGTTGGGCGTATTGTTGGAGGAAAAGCGCTGCTTGTTCATAACTGTCAAAAACAAAAAAGCACTGTTCGGTGTGTAGCTGGTGGCGTATGCTAATTTCGCCTAAGCAGATGTTAGGCAGTGTATATACAAACACTGCCGGACTTGGGTAAAACGCTTCTTTATCGGCTATGCTTTCTTGGTGTTTTAGGTCGGTGTCCAAGCTACTGCTGTGGTTGGCAAACACTAAGGCAGTGTGTTGTTTGCTTGTGGGGTCAAGCTGTTTTAGTAATATTTCGGCTCCTAAAAAAGCCAATTTGCTAAGAGCGTCCATTTTAAAGAACTTAGGGTAATCTATCTGTAAGGCTTTTAAGGCGTTTTTAGCAAATACAGCAAAAGAGGCGCTTTGGTCGCGCTCCTCAAAAACGAGTTCTTCATTGAGCCATATACCGTGTTTTTCGATTTTACAACTAAGCATAAAAGAGGTGTATTAAGTTTGAATTTTAGGAGCAACCTTTTTGTAAAACCTTTTGGCAGCTGCTTTTTTTGTCTTCTTTGATAAGTCTAAAATAAAATCTTTATAGGCAAGAGGCATCCCGTCCTCATCTTCCTCTATTATTTGAGGTGGTGCGGTTATGTCTTTTATTTCTGTAACTTCTATAAAATCAAGGTTTTTAATAAACCTTATAAAGTCCAATGCTTGCGGACTGTCGTTCGTAACGGTAAATGTATAAGGCATAATGTTTAAGTGTTTTTACACGGCGTTCGCATTTAAAAGCCTAACCCCCGTTCCCCCTTCCCGAAAGGAAGGGGCAATCCTCAAAAGTGACTTTTTAAAGAGAAAATATCTAATATTTCCTACTATTTTTTGTGGTTTATTAATAAAGTATAAACCTATTATCTTAAATGCGAATGTCGTGGTGTTTTTATTGTTTTCTCTCGGCAAAAGTAGGAATTAATTGGCAAAGGACAAAATTTGCTAATTTTCTCATTTTTATTGCGAATAATGCAAAGTGAGGGGACGGTTTTTACACGCTTGATATTCAGTGAACTAACGCTTATCCTTCGCTCACCCTTCGCTCACCCTTCGCTCTGCCTTCGCTCACCCTTCGCTCTGTCTTCGAGTTGCTTTTGGCAGTGTTGGGTATGTAATAAGCTGATTGTTAAGGAATTGTGTTTCCGCGATAAAGAGAGAAGTTTGGAAGGGGGAGAGTGCATTATTCGCAACAAAATCCCCAAAACATTGCATTTTCCTCAATCCTCCTGCTATCCACTACCCACTACCCCCTAAACACCTATTACCAAAGCGGTATTGCTACCGCCAAAGCCCGAAGCCGTTTTTAAAAAGTATCGCACTGGGCGTTGTACCGTTTCTTTTAGTACTCTTATAGGTACCGAAACGCCTAACTCCTCAAAGTTAAGACTTTTTAGCAAGGTATTCCTCTTGCAAAAAGCTATGCTTAGCAGCGTTTCTACCAATCCTGCGGCTCCTAAGGTATGCCCTAAATAACCTTTATAGCTGTTTAAAGGAACATCGGTTAGGCAAGCCCTGCCAAAGGCTATGCTCTCCATCTCATCGTTGTACAGGGTGCCTGTGCCGTGTGCGTTAATAAAGTCTATTTGCTGGGGCAGTAGTTGTGCTTGGGCAAGTGCCTTCGTTATACTGCGGTACAGCCCTTCGCCAGTGCGTGACGGACCCGAAATGTGGTTGGCATCATTTATACTACTGCTGCCTAACAGCTGTGCCACAGCCCCTTGCGGTTGGGTACTTAGGTATACGGCAGCGGCGGCTTCGCCCAAGCTAATGCCCTCGCGCTGGGCATCATAAGGCTTACAGGGGGCGGCACTCATAGCCTGAAACGCCCCAAAGCCCGACAGTACGAACTCACTTACCTCATCACCCGCTACTACCAAAGCACTGTTGTACACGCCCCCTTGCAGCAGCCTTTGGGCTACCGATAGCGCCATAGCCCCTGATACACAGGCATTGCTCACTACCACCGGCGGGGTGCTTATGCCTAATACATCGGCTATTTTTTGAGCCAAAGCCGATAGGTAGGGAGGTTCGGCTCCTAAGGCACTTATATTGCCTTTAGTAGTGGAAAGGATAAGCACCGTACGCTCATCAGGGGTACAGCTGAGCGGTATGGCTGCCAGCAGCAAGAGCTTTTCTAAGTGAGAGAAGGAACCTTTAAGCCCCAGCTTGGCAAAAGCCTCGTCGGTAGCTTGCGGGGGGCATACCGCCATACAAAGGTGGCTGAGCTTCCCAAAAGTAGCTACCCGTTCTATAGCCGATTTGCCCAAAAACATAGCCTTAGCAGTGGAAGGCATATCCCAACCCAAGGGCGTTACAATATTGTAATGGTGGAAATACATAAGCAAACATTTTAGGTGACAAAAATACAAAACAATTGGCAATTAACAAGTTCTTGTTAATTGCCAATTTTTATAATCAACTTTGCCAAAGTTTCAGATTGTGCGTCGCTACACTTTGCCAAAGTTTTCAGACTTTGGCAAAGTTGATTACAGCTGCTTGGCAGCCTGATTTTTACTGTTTTACTAATACGGTACGCATTCCTATACCTTTGTAGCGGAGCTTGCCGTACTTGCCACCTCCTTGATAGTCTTCACAGAAACTGTAATCGTGGGCGGTGAGCTTGCCTGTTTTATTGTCTTTGTACACAGCCCAAGCCATTACAGCCCTATCGGTAGGGGTATTGCCGTTATAATGCACTTGCCAGCTATCGTTAATAACTACTACACGAATGATAGAAGCGTCTTGTTTTTTGATAAGTGCCAATACTTGGGCGTTGAGTTGCTTGTTCATAGCCCCTGGGGTAAGGGTCACTTCTTCGGGTTCGGGCATTACGATAGCGTCGTCTATAATCTTGATGTACTCAGGCCCTTGGCTATAACGCTCATAGTAGGCTTGTAGCTGGGTGAGTTTGTTAGCATTCACACTGTAATCACGGTGTTGTGTAAGTATTTTTTGGTAAAGCTCATTGGCAGCCAACATAAAGACTGTTTTTTTATAGGCTTCTTTTTCGCCCTCTATTTGTTGGTAAAGCTGTAGTACCGATTCGGCTACGTAGGTGATGTCGGTAACGGAACGAGCCATTTCTATCATCATAGCTTCGCGGCGTGATTGAGCCGACTCATTGGTGTAAGGGAACACCCATCCTTTTTTGGCATCGGCAACACCAGCTTTGTTAGCCACCGCATACTCTCGTACTAAGCGCACGCGGGCACTTTCGTTTACCAAGAGGAAGGCAAGATTCCAAGCGGCTTGCTTGCTATTAGGGTCGGCAAAGAAGCTCGCGGCAAAAGGGTAGCGGAACATATCATCTTTGTTCAGCGCTAATTTTTGTCCGTCGGGGCTTATAAGTTCTTTGTTGCTGGTTTCGTTATACCCTATCAAGGTTACCACGCCACTGAGGTCGGATCCTGGAGGGGTAGCCAAGAATCTGTACATCAGTTCGAGGTAGTGAATGTAAGGGTAATCCTGCCGTCCTTCGCCTAAGCAGTAAATATTAGGATATTTATAGTAAGGCTGCAGCGGGAAATACTGCGGGTCCAGATGCTCATAGGCGGCGTGTACCTGCTTATAGGGGCGACTAAAGCCCGCTTGTACCTTATCGCTATTAGCATCGGGGTCTTCGGCGAGTGCCTCTTTAGAGGGCGAAAAATCGTGTTTGTAGAGGTGGGTGAGGTCTACGCTTTTCAAGCCAGCTTTTTCAGCGGCTTTTTCAGCGGTGTCTTTAGCTTCTTTTTTCACCTCTTTTTTCACCGCTTCTTTAGCTTTGCCGAGCAAACCGCCCAACTGAGCGTTGGCGGTAGTAGTGAAAGCAAGTGCCAATGCGGCAGTTGCCGACAATGCAATCATATTATTAAAGTGTAACATATTATAAGTGCCCCCCTATAGACCTCTAAGCAGAGGAACGCCGTATTCGAGGGCTTGGGCGTTAGGTTTTTTTAGGGGTTAGTGGATAGGGTATCCAAATTTGCTAATTTCCGAATTTGCTAATTTGCTAATTCCCACGACGACTAATTTTAAGGATTTACGAGCCAATGTTTGACTTTTGATAAGTATTTCTTCACGGCATCGGTAGCTTGGGCAGGGCTTAAGTATATTTTACCCTCTTTACCTTCCTCGCGTGTAGGGAGCTGCTGTAGAAAGTCCATAAGGGCAGTGCCTTGTAGCCCTTTACCCTCTTCGGTAAGATTAAGTTCTACATATTTAAGTGCTTTATTTCCTGCTACGTTTAGCTTAGTAAGAGGAGTACGTGAAGCGGATAACTTATTAAGATTAGGCTGGTGTGAAAGGTCTAAGGTAGTAAGCCCAGTGTCATTGGTATACAACCTACTAAGTTTCTTATTATGGCTAAGGTCTAAGCTTTTGATACTATTGCAATCGGTTATGTCCAAAACTATAAGCTCGGTAAAGGGGCTGGTATCGATAGTAGAAAGAGGGGCGCTCTCGGTTTCGCGTACCGTCAAATAGGTAAGTTCCTTAGGCAAACTACTTGCCAGTAGCGTGCGAGTGTCGATGCCTAACTCTTTTAACTGCTCTAAATGCGCTATAGAAGGGAGGTTGTTATTGCAGACAAACAACTCCTTAAGAGCAGGGTTATGACTGATATCTATCGCGGTAAGCCCTATGAATTCACTATTCAGTGAGTTTACTTTCCCATAAATTTTAAAGGTTTTGGCTTTCAAGATATATTTACTATAACCGAATTTAGGTTTTTGGTCAATGCCTTCGTCCCACTTGTCATTGCCATTAAGGTCTAACCATACCCCTTCTTCGTCTTCGTCAGCTGCTCCTATATAAATATCTATCTTTTTGCCTACGGCTTTGTCGGTGGTAAGCACTATATAGTGAGAGGTATTGAGGGCATCTGGCTTAGGTTCTTCTTTTTTAGCCTCAGTAGTAAAAGTCTTTTCAGGGTATTTAGCTTTGTTATTGGCTTTATCAAACACCTCTACCCATACGGTGTAGGAGGTGCTGGGGGTAAGTCCTTCTATTGTATAACTGAAAAAAGCTGCTTTAGGGGTGCCGCTGTTCTGTACCTCAGTGCTGCCTTGGGCTTTCCAAAACACTTCGTAACGCAACCCCTCAAAAGAGGTTTGGTTATCTTTGGCGGTTTCCCAGCTAAGGGTAGCGGTTTGGTCAGTTACAGCTATCCTCTCACTAATAGTAGCGGGAGTAGGCGCTTCCGTATCGGGAATGGCAGCGGTAGTAACTTCTTTGGCTTCGTACTCGGTAGCGTTATTCGCCTCATCTAGCACCTTTACCTTTACTACATAAGTAGTCTTTTCGGGAAGCCCTGTAAGGGTAAGTTCCAGCCTATTCGCGGTTAGCTCGGAGGTTTTTACCTCGCCACTGCCTTTTACTTGGTAAACCACTTGGTAACGCAATTTTTCGGCAGCGGTTTTGTTGTCGGTAGCAGCCGTCCATTTTAAGCTAAGGCTGTTAAAAGTAGTGGTAGCTTCGGTAATAGCACCCGCCTTAGGTGCCTCTTTATCGGCATCTTCGGGAGCAGCACCGGTGGTAACCTCTTTTGCTTCGTACTCAGCAGCATTACCCGCCTCGTCTAGTACTTTTACCTTTACTATATAGGTAGTTTTTTCGGCAAGCCCTGTAAGGGTAAGTTCCAGCATATTTTCATTTAGCTCGGAGGTTTTTACCTCGCCACTGCCTTGTACGTTGTACAGCACTTGGTAACGCAGTTTTGCGGCAGTGGTTTTGTTGTCGGCAGCCGCTGTCCATTTCACCAACACAGTGTTAAAGGCAGTA
>CAUREJ010000021.1:0-33206 GCA_963523735.1 uncultured Capnocytophaga sp. | reverse complement strand
AATGAGAAAATTAGCAAATGAGAAAATTAGCAAATGAGAAAATTAGCAAATGAGATTGGAAGGGCAGCTAAAGCTGCTGGATTTTCACGGAGCAGGAGGTAAAAGGTTTAAATGCAAACGCTGTGGGACTAAGGAGTATTTTTTTGTCAATTGACAATTATTTTGTACTTTTGCGGCATAAATAAAACTTAAACACTAAAAATGGAATTTCTTTTTTCGGCTGATGCTATAGTAGCTCTCCTTACTTTAACTTTCCTCGAAATTGTTTTGGGGATTGATAACGTGATATTTATATCGATAGTTACAGGTAAACTACCTGAACACCAACGCAAACGCGCCACTCGGTTAGGACTGTTCTTGGCTATGTTTATGCGTATAGGCTTATTATTGGGGGTATCTTATCTTATCCACCTAAAAGACCCTCTTATCAGTTTTGACTGGGGGTGGTTCTCGGCGCATTTTAACGGTCAGGCTTTGATTTTACTTGCCGGAGGTATCTTTTTGCTGTACAAATCGACTAAAGAAATTCACGCTAAGGTGAACCATATTGAACACGTTACCCATTCGGATAACCCTGAAAAGCGACAACACGCTAGCTTTGGCGGTACTATTGTGCAAATACTGCTGATAGATGTTATCTTCTCGGTAGATAGTATCCTTACCGCTGTGGGTATGACTAACGGATTGGAAGGTGCCTTGTACCTGATGATTATTGCGGTAGTGCTTTCGGTGGGTATAATGATGCTGTTCGCTAACCCTGTAGGTGACTTTGTGAACCGCAACCCGTCGATACAGATATTAGCTCTTTCGTTTTTGATACTTATTGGCTTTATGCTTATTACCGAGAGTATGCACCTTTCGGAAGCGGTATTGGCAGGACAAACGGTAGGGGCTGTGCCTAAGGGGTATCTGTACTTTGCTATCGCCTTCTCATTGGGTGTTGAGTTTCTAAATATGAGAATGCGGAAAAAGAGTTAATAATATGAACCATATTTTAGGATACGACACTATAAAAAATTATTTGCAGGCAAGCGTTAGCGCTGGCAGGATTCCGCACGCTCAGCTTTTTATTGCGGGCGAGGGACAAGGTGCCTTATTGATGGCTATAGCCTACGCAAGCCTTATCCTATCGGAAGGAAACCCCAAGGCTGCTGCCCAATGCGCACAACTTGCGCACCCTGACCTGCACTTTGCTTTCCCTACTTCGGCTAACAACAAGGTAAAAAAAGACCCTGTAAGCGCTCTGTTTATGGACGAGTGGCGTACCTTTGTAAAAGAACAGCCTTACGGCTCATTGTTTGATTGGTTCACTCTTTTAGGCGTGGAGAAAAAACAGGCTAACATAGGGGTGAACGAGGCTAAGGAAATCACAAATAAGCTAGCTTTAAAATCATTTGAAGGGGGCTACAAGGTGATGATTATATGGATGGCTGAGAAAATGAACACCGAGGCGGCTAACAAGCTGCTAAAACTATTGGAAGAGCCTTCGGAAAAGACGGTCTTTATCTTAGTAGTGGAAGATGAAAATGCCTTGTTAGACACTATTAAATCACGCTGCCAAATACTGCGCTTCCCACCCCTGAGTGAAAACGCTATTAAAGAAGGTCTTGTACAACGTGGCTTGCCCGAAACTGAGGCTACCAAAATAGCCCTCCGCGCACAAGGCAATTACAACAAAGCTCTCCAACTAATGGATAACAAAGAGAACGAAGAGGCTATGTTTGAACGTTGGTTCATTGCGTGGGTGCGAAGTGCCTATCGTGCCAAAGGCAACAAAACGGCTATACACGGACTACTGGCTTGGAGTGAAGAGATTAACAACGTGGGACGCGAGGCTCAAAAACAATTTTTGCAGTATTGCGCCGAAGTGTTTCGGCAAGCTTTATTGCTGAACTACAACTCGGCTAACTTGGTGTATATGCAGTTTAACGACCCGAGTTTTCAGTTAGAACGCTTTGCTCCGTTTATCCACGGCAATAATATTGAAGCTATATACCGACTCATTGAAGAAGCACAGCTACACGTGGAACGAAGCGGTAACGGCAAAATTATCTTTACCGATTTAGCCATCAAACTTACCAGATTATTACACACTAAAAACTAAAGACTAACGACTGATTATGTTAGAAGCAATTTCTCCTATTGATGGGCGTTATGCCGACAAAACGGCTGCCCTTGTGCCTTTCTTTTCAGAAATGGCACTTATTCGTTATCGGGTACAGGTAGAAGTGGAGTATTTTATAGCTCTGTGCGAACTGCCTTTGCCTCAGTTGGCATCTTTTCCTAAAGAAAGATATGCTGAACTACGGAAACTCTATCAGAACTTTAGCCGAGAAGAGGCTTTGAAAGTGAAAGAGATAGAACAAACTACTAACCACGATGTAAAAGCAGTGGAATACTTTATCAAAGAAGCTTTTGACTATCTGCAATTAGAGGCTTATAAAGAGTTTATTCACTTCGGACTTACTTCACAAGATATTAACAATACGGCTATCCCCCTGAGCATCAAAGAAGCGGTGGTACAAGTGTACCTTCCTGCCTTAGAGCAGCTCCTAAACAAGTTGTACGGTTTGGTAGCCGAGTGGCAAAACGTTCCTTTATTGGCACGCACCCACGGTCAGCCTGCCTCACCTACGCGCTTAGGCAAGGAGTTCCAAGTGTTTGTAGTGCGCTTGGAAGAGCAGCTTAAAACCTTGTTAGCGGTTCCTTACGCTGCTAAATTTGGCGGGGCTACGGGTAACTATAACGCTCATAAGGTGGCATACCCCTCCGTAGATTGGAAAGCCTTCGGCACTCGGTTTGTAGAAGGGGTCTTGGGCTTGCACCACTCGTTCCCTACTACCCAAATAGAGCATTACGACCATCTGGCGGGGCTTTTTGATGCCCTTAAACGCATCAATACAATCCTTATCGACCTAAATCGCGATGTGTGGACATACATTTCAATGGATTACTTTAAGCAACAGATAAAAGCAGGTGAGGTAGGCTCATCGGCTATGCCTCACAAGGTAAACCCTATTGATTTTGAGAACTCGGAAGGTAATTTAGGTATTGCTAATGCACTGTTAGAACACTTGGCTTCTAAACTGCCTATATCACGCCTGCAACGTGACCTTACCGATAGTACCGTACTGCGCAATGTGGGAGTGCCTTTTGGGCATATCCTCATCAGCCTACAATCGACCTTAAAAGGCTTGAACAAACTACTGCTGAACGAGGAGAAGATTCGCGAAGACCTTCACCACCATTGGGCGGTAGTAGCCGAAGCTATACAGACTATCTTGCGCCGTGAGGGGTATCCTAATCCGTATGAAGCACTGAAAGCTCTTACCCGTACCAATACTGCTATCACTGCCGAAACTATTAGCAGCTTTATCGATACCCTACAAGTGAGTGAGGCTGTAAAAGCGGAACTAAAAACTATTACTCCTGAAAACTATACAGGGATTTAAAAATAGTGTTCTTGCTTTAAAACACTATAAGTGAATGCTCGGGCACTCCCTGAGCATTTACTTTTTATAGGTATAAAAAAAATCTATACTAAAAACAACAGTTGTATTAATATAATTAGTACTTTTGCCTCTCATTTAATAAAAACAGAATGCAAAAAGGAGTTTTGCTCGTGAACTTAGGTTCTCCTAATTCATACGCTATAAAAGACATAAAATCCTACTTGAAGGAATTTTTAATGGACGGACGTGTTATCGACCTTCCTTATTGGCTGCGCTACTTGTTAGTTTGTGGCATTATATTGAAAATACGCCCTCCGAAAACGAGTAAAGCCTACCAGAAAATATGGTGGGAAGAGGGTTCGCCCTTAATAGTGATTAGCCAACGCCTTACCGATAAAGTACAAAGCAAGACATCAGTGCCAGTAGTAATGGCTATGCGCTATGGCAACCCGAGTATTGCCAAAGGGTTAGAGACTTTGCACGCTAAGGGCGTTACCGAAGTGCTATTAGTACCCCTCTACCCCCAATATGCTATGGCTACTACCGAAACGATTGAGGTACTGGCAGAAAAACTGATTGAAGAACAATACCCTGCGATGAAGCTCACTAAGTTCCCTGCTTTCTTCCATCGCCCTGAATACATCGAGGCTTTGGCAGCAACTGTAAGAGAACACGCCGCCGCAAGCCCTTTCGACCATTTGCTATTCTCATATCACGGAGTACCCGAAAGACATTTGCGCAAAACGACTCCGACACCTGCCCACAAGCATATTGTGGAAGGCGTAACTTGCTGTGACCCTTACAGTAAGGAAGGTGAGTTCTGCTACCGAAGTCATTGTTTTGAAACTACTCGTTTGTTAGTAGAGAAGTTAGGATTAAACAGCGATGCCTACTCACTGGCATTCCAATCACGATTGGGCAGAGACAAATGGATTAGTCCTTTCACTAACGATAAAATAGCTGAACTGGCAAAGAAAGGTGTAAAACGCTTGGCTGTAATCACTCCTGCCTTTGTAGCCGACTGTGTAGAGACTTTGGAGGAAATAGAAATGGCTGGCAGTGAAGTATTTTACGAAAACGGAGGGGAAGAATTTAAAATGATTAGCTGCTTAAATGACTCACAACCTTGGGTAGAGGCTCTTTCACTTTGGATTAACTCATCAATTAACATATAACACCTAAAATGATTGACTATCTTATTGCTAAAAGTATACACATTATTTTTGTAGTGAGCTATTTTGCGGGGCTGTTTTATATGGTTCGGCTTTTTATCTACCATACTGAAGCACTGGAAAAGCCAGAGCCTGAACGGTCTATACTGCACAAGCAGTTTAGTTTTATGGAAGAACGCTTGTGGAACATTATCACCGTGCCAGCCCTCATCCTGATGACTGTTGCAGGGGGATATATGCTATGGGAAGAATGGGGTACTTTCATCAAGCAGGGGTGGATGCACGTAAAACTGCTGTTTATCGTGTTTTTATACATATATCACTACTATTCGTGGCGCCTAATGAAACAACTACAAAGGGGGAAAGCTACCTTTACTTCGGTACAACTGCGTATGCTGAACGAGGTTGCTACTATTCTGCTGTTTGTAGTAGTGTTTGCGGTAGTGCTACAAGGTCTTTTTATCAGCTATTGGTACTATGCCTTAGTGGCTTTTGTGGCTATGGGCGCCTTGATTATGTTGGTAGTGAAATTAGTGAATAAAGGGAAGAAATAATTAGCTATTTTGCTAATAAGGTTATGATTGAAGCATTGAGACATAGCACTGTTGATGAACTGCCAGCCTTGGCAGCGTCGGTACGTGAGCGCATTATCGAGGTAATAGCGTCTCACGGCGGACACTTAGGTGCAAGTCTTGGTGTGGTAGAACTTACTATAGCCTTACATTACGTGTTCGACACCCCAAAGGATGTATTAGTATGGGATGTAGGACACCAGTGCTATGCACACAAAATACTTACCGGAAGAAGTGCCGAGTTTGCTCATATACGTCAGCGAGGTGGTATTAGCGGATTTCCTAAACGTGATGAGAGTGTATATGACGCCTTTGGCACAGGGCACTCATCTACTTCTCTATCGGCTACTTTGGGTATGGCTATAGCTTCGGCTTTGGAAGGCAACACCCAAAGACAGCATATAGCAGTTATCGGCGATGCTTCTGTAGTAAGCGGTATGGCTTTTGAAGCTCTTAACCACGCTGGCTCTACTAACGCTAATATGCTTATTATCCTTAATGATAATGCTATGGCTATCGACCCTACTGTAGGGGCTTTTAATGAAGAACTTAAAAGACTACGCAATACTAACGCCCAGCATAGTAAATTTTTTGAAGCCTTAGGCATAACCTACAAAGGGGTAGTGAATGGGCATAACCTCAGCGAACTTATAACAGCCTTACAAGCCGAAAAACAGGAACAAGGGGTACGCCTCCTGCACGTAGTAACTACTAAAGGGAAAGGCTTTGCCGAAGCGGAAGCTAACCAAGTATTTTTTCACGCTCCTACACAATTTGATAAAGTAACAGGCGCTGTAACACCTGCTAATACGCCTTTAAAATACCAAGAGGTTGTAGGGCAAACACTATTAGAACTATTTAAATTAAACCCTAAAGCTATTGCTATTACTCCTGCTATGAGCAGCGGCAGTGGGTTGCGCGAACTGCAAAATACCTTCCCTAATCGTGTATTTGATGTTGGCATAGCCGAACAGCACGCGGTTACCTTTGCGGCTGGCTTTGCAGCAAGAGGTTTTCTGCCTTATTGTGTTATCTACTCAACTTTCTTACAACGAGCTTATGATCAACTCATTCACGATGTTGCCCTACAAAAGCTACCCGTAATATGCTGCATCGACAGAGCTGGCTTAGTAGGTGCCGATGGTTCTACCCATCACGGAGTGTTCGATATGGCTTTTTTACGCCCTATTCCGAACCTCATTATAGCTTCTCCTCGCAATGCAATACAGTTGCGCAATTTACTCTACACTGCACAGTTATCACCATCATATCCTATTGCAATTCGTTACCCACGTGGTTATAGTACCGAAACCAATCTACAACAACCTTTTCAAGAGTTAGTTATTGGTAAAGGCGAACAACTAAAAGAAGGTACTGAAGTAGCTATCATTACCATAGGGACGGTAGCCAATGAGGTACAAAAAAAAATAGCGGCAAGCCATAAGGCTGCACGCTATGCTCATTATGATGCTATCTTCCTCAAACCTTTAGACGAGGAACTGTTACACCACATTTTTACTACTTACAAAGCTGTTATCACAGTTGAAGAAGGTAGCCAAGGAGGCTTAGGAAGTGCCGTTGCCGAGTTTACTACAGCTCATCAATACTGTATTCCTATTAAAACCGTTTGTCTTCCCGACCGCTTTATTCCTCACGGATACTCCTTTAGTGAGGTAACTTCATTTTGTTTAGAAAATCTTCTTTAACAGTATCGGCAATAGTAATACGCTGCTTGCCAAATACTATTTGATTGCGCTCCATTACTTCTATTTTATTCAGTGCTACTATAAACGAGCGATGTACTCTCATAAACTGTTCAGCAGGTAATACTTCTTCTATTTTCTTAAGGCTCATTAGGGTTTGTAGAGGCTCAGGTGAGGAACTAAGATATATGCGAATGTAATCTTTCAGGCTTTCTACATACAAAATATCACTAAACAACACCTTCACCTGCTTATAATCTACCTTTACGAACATATAATCATCTGCTGGTTCAGTAGGTTTGTTTGGCTGTAGGCTTTCTAACTGTAAAGCCTTTTGGGCTGTTTCCAAGAACTCTACATAATTAAAAGGCTTTAGCAAATAACCTATAGCGTTCACCTTATACCCATCGATAGCGTACTCATCAAAGGCTGTGGTGAATACGATACGGGTGTGAGCGGGTAATTTTTTAGAGAGCTGCAAACCGGTAAGCTCGGGCATCTGTATATCCATATAAATGAGGTCGGCAGTACCCCCTTCATAAAAGTAGTTCAGCACATCGATAGCATTGGAAAACTTACCTACCAACTGCAAGAAAGGCGTTTTAAGCACATAACTTTCTAACAGTTGCAGCGCCATAGGCTCATCATCTACAATTATACAAGTCATTTGTGTTCGTTATTTTGTTGTGCTTTTATGAATGCTGCACGGCTAAGAGGTTCATAACTATCGGCTTCACCTAACATTCGCTGTTGTGTATTGGCTACTTTACGGAAACTGTAATTAGCCAAATTGCCTGTACGCGTACAAACAGCGTGTACCTTAGTAACGTACTCGGCAGTAGCCATTAAGTTAGGCATAGGTCCAAAGGGGCGCCCTTTGTAATCCATATCTAAGCCTGCAACAATTACGCGCACTCCTCGGTTAGCTAAGTCATTACATACATTCACTATTTCATCGTCAAAAAACTGAGCTTCATCAATCCCTACTACATCACAACCATCGGCAAGCAGCAATATACTAGCAGCAGCCTCGACGGGTGTAGAAGGTATTTCATTAGCGTTATGTGATACTATGTTAGTATCATCATAACGCGTATCAAAGGTAGGTTTGAATATTTCAACTTTTTGTTTGGCTATTTGTGCCCTGCGCAGTCGGCGTATAAGTTCTTCGGTTTTTCCAGAGAACATAGAGCCGCAAATCACTTCTATCCAACCTACTTTTTCAGTATTATTAAGGGTATTTTCTAAAAACATCTCTCTAAAAAGTGTATGACACACCAATACCTAACAACTGCTTGAACTGGGTGCGCGCCCCGTAGTTATGGGTTACTCCGTTTTCCTTATATGAATAGAACTTCACATCATCATCGTACTTAATATGTAAGCCTATACGTGCTTGCACATAGTTATTTATTTTGAAGTTTAAATTTGTATCCCAATCAATATCCATATTACCAAACTTCTTAAGGTAATCACCATAAATACTGAAGTTGGTAGTAAGGTGCATATTGTCCATCACCTTTTTGCGCCAGTTACCTGAAACAGAAAAACCTACTTCGGAATTTACCTTCTTACCTTTTTCAACTCCAAAAGCTCCCATATCGGATAGTTTTTTGCTTAATACTAAAGTAGTTTTAAGGGTTAAAGGCGAAAGGAACAAATTAAAATCGACATTAGTAGGGGCGAACTCGGCACCTAAACCGAAGGTAATATATGCTGGTGCAAAGAATTTAGAGATAGCCTCATCGGTATTAGGGTAGCGGTAACCATTACTCACTTGTGATAGGAGCTGATAGCGCGCTGTGTAATACCAAAAAGACTGAGAATTTCCTCTATAACCAAATGATGATGTTAGCTGAAGTTTATCATCCGTTTTGCGAGGTCCTCGCCCTTTTTGGGCATTTATACCGTAGTTAATTTCAAGTTCGTTATCCCAAAAAAAAGTGCGTTCATTATAACGACGTCGGAACTTAGCATTCATCAGTGCTGAAATTGAGTTCTCACCCCCAGCACTCCAGTTAGAGAAAGACACCTCGCTCATATTAAGGTTAATCTGGTTAAACTTAAACCATTTTTCCTGTGCTTGCTTCATCCTTGTGAAAGTGTACTTCAGTGCGTTTTTATCTTCAATAATCTTAGCTGGAGTCGATTTTAAAGGAGCATAGCGAGGCTTAGCCTTACGCACTTGGGCTAAACTTACAGTAGCAACCATAAGAAGTGCGAGTGTTATTATCTTTTTCATAGTTTGTATATATGTTTTTTTTCGGGGTGCAAAGGTACAAAACAATTAACAATTAACAATCAATAGTTCGCGCAAATTCCTACAATAGGGCGTCTATCATTTATCTTTATTTAACTGAGGAGTGTAAGTATTGTTCTCCTCATTCATATCCACACTCTTGTTTTTAGGGTCTATCACTATAGATTGTATATTTTCCAAAGGCTTATCAAGTTCAAAAGTATAGGTAGTATTACCCCAACCCCACGCAGGAAGTACTGTGCGAGAGTATGTTGGATAAATATTAGGTTTCTCACCATAAGTCATTCGCAAAGGAATATATACATATTCTATCTTACCTGCTGTATCAACCACAAACAAGTCGATAGGCAGAGGCAAGCGGTCATTGCGTTTTAGGGTAACCTTTGTCTTGTTGCCATTAGCTTCAACTTTTTCAACAGCGTAATCGGCTGTGTGGTCTGTTTGCATAAACTCATTCAAGAACCACTGTAACTGCATTCCCGACACCTTTTCGGCAATACGTATAAAGTCATTAGGAGTAGGGTTTTTGAAAGCATAGGTATTGTAATAGCGTTTAAGGGTTTTCATCAAAGCTTCATTCCCCATAATATAGTCTAACTGAGTAAGGAAAAGCATTCCTTTGTAATAAGCTGTTATACTGTAGGCTCGGTTAGTAGCATAGCGATCGGAATGAGTAATAGTAGGCTCATTCATTCCAGATTTCACTAAATACGAAAGACCTAAATAAGCCCCCTCAAAAGGGTCTTTATCGGCAGGAATCAGTCCTAATACCTTTTGTCTTGCTAAATATTCTATGTAAGAAGTAAAACCCTCATCCATCCAAGGATAAGCCGCTTCATCGGTAGCTAAAAGATGTTGAAACCAAGCGTGTGCCAGTTCGTGGGTAGCAGTACCTACAAGTCCTTCGTAACGTTCACCGCCTACCATTAGGGTACACATAGCGTATTCCATACCACCATCGCCTCCTTGTATAAATGAGTATTGTTCCCAAGGATATTTACCTATAAGTTTATTAAAGTAGTCAAATACTTTTATCATATTAGGCTGTATCTTCTTCCAATTATCAGCATATTTTTTGTAGAAGAAATGTATAGTTTTACCATTAGGCAATAGGTGTTTGTCGTGAGTGTATTCGGGGTCGGCAGCCCAAGTAAAGTCGTGTACGCGGTTAGCAACAAAGTGCCACGTTTTAGTTTTTACATTCTCGGGCAATACGGGTACTTTTACACCTTCTTTTTCATAGCCATATCCCATTTCATTAGGATTTTGCAGCACTCCAGAGCCTGCTACTATATAGTTTTTATCGAGGGTAATTTTAACATCAAAGTTACCCCATACGCCGTAGAACTCACGCCCTAAGTACTCGGTAGTATGCCACCCCCGATGGTCATAAGCTACCATTTTAGGGTACCATTGTGCCATTGAAAGGGCTACCCCATCAGGGTTATTACGCCCCGCACGGCGTATCATCACCGGCACTTGTCCTTCAAAAGTCATTGTGAACACAGCCTTTTTCTTAGGCAACAAAGGCTTGTTAAGAGTTACTTTTAGTATAGTACTTTCGTGAGAGAAAGCTACCTTTTTTCCATCTTGATTAAGAGAGGTAACGCGCAAGTACCCTATTTCGGAATTGGACAGTTTAGTTATTCTACTCTCGTAAATAGGCTCTTGGCGCGTACCGAGATTATTTACCATACGACTATCGGGGTCGGGTAGCGCTTGCAAGTTGCTATCCATCTCACTATTAGGCTGAAAAGCATTGAAATAGAGGTGATAGAACACCGTGCGCAAGGTATCGGGTGAGTTGTTAATATAGGTTAGCTGCTGGGTGCCTTTGTACTGGAAGTTCTCCACATTCATCTGCACGTCCATTTTGTAATTAGCTTGTTGCTGCCAAGGGTTATCTTGGGCGGCAGTGGTAAAGGTAAGGGCTAAGCCACAGAGGGCTAAAAGTGTTTTTTTCATTATAAATTCAGAAATTAATTATCGATATTAGAGAGCGCAAAGGTACGAACTAATTATCAATTTAGCAAAATAAGCATCATTCTTCAAAAACTTTTTTTGCCGAGAAGCGCAAAGTAGGGTATGTAACCGATTGTACTTCATCGTTTTCTAAAATAGGAGAAAGAGCAATGTAGTTCCCATTGCTGTATAAGTAAATTTGAATACTCTTATAATAAGGGTCTACTACCCAATATTCAGGAACTCCTTGTTCTTGGTAAAGATCAAATTTTAGCTTAGTATCATTGTACTGAGTGCCTCGAGAAAGAATTTCAATAATAAGGTTAGGAGCACCCTCACACCCTCGTTTAGTAAGCTTTTTAGGATCACATACCACACAAATATCTGGTTGCACTACCGACTCTTTCCCGTCCGAACTTTTAAAAAACACATCAAAAGGAGCCGAATAAATCTTGCATTTTTGCCCTTTAAAAAAAGGTATTAGAAGCTCGTTTAAATTCGTCGATACTTCTTGATGAAACCTCGTTGGCGCAGGACTCATCGCAAAGACTTTCCCTTTAAAAAGCTGTATCTTCTCCTGTATTTTCCACAACAAATAATCGGCATAGGTATAAGTGCCTAAGGGATCTAACTGACTAAGCTGAGTAATTTCCATAGCTTTAAAAAAATAAGTATTCACAGCACAAAGGTAGTAATAATTTATCAAGTTGCCAAAATTTCTAAAAATAGTATTACCTTTGTCGCAAAATAATATCGTTTAAGCAACTATGAAAAAATTAGAAAACAAAATCCCTCCCGCAGTAGTATGCGCTGCCTGTGCCTTAGCAATGAAAGCGTTAACCCTTGTACCTGCTTGGCTAACAATGCCACGCTACCCCGTAACAGCCGCAGTGGTAGTACTGATAGGTATCGGCTTTGGCATAGCAGGGCTTGGGGCTTTTTACCAAGCGCGCACCACTATCAATCCGCTTACGCCCGAAAGGACTACTCAATTCGTATCAGGGGGTATTTACCGCATCAGTCGGAACCCTATGTATGTAGGGGTGGCTTGCTGCTTAGGGGCTTGGGCTATATGGTTAGCCCATTGGGCAGCTTGGTTAGGGGTAGTAGCTTTTGTAGCCTATATAACACGTTTCCAGATACTTCCTGAAGAGCGCGTGTTAGAGCAAAAGTTTGGTACCCCCTACCAACAGTACTGCCAAAGAGTCCGCCGCTGGTTATAGCAAAAGCAAAAAGGTTTTAGGTATTCGGCACAGTGCCTAACACCTAAAACCTTTTTAGTTTACACTACTTTTAATGCTTATTTCTCTTTCTCTAACTTAATTGTAAGCACAGGAGTATCGGAGTGGTTCACAAGGTCACTACTAATACTACCGTTAAAGAAGTGAGCTATCCCCTTTCTACCATTAGGGAACATACAGATAAGGTCTATTTTATTCTCTTTCACGTAATTAAGGATACCAGTTTCTACCCTAATATCGTTATACACGTGCGTTTCAAAACGTTGTTTGCTATGTTCAGCCTCTTTTAAGAACTCCTTCATACGATGGTTAATTTCGTGAGTAGTAAGGAACTGATAAGGCGTATTCACATACACCAAATCGACCTTAGCGCCGAATAGTTTAGCCAATTTCAAAGCCTTTTCAAAAGGTTTTAAAAATCGTTTAGAGAAGTCACAACCAAACATAATATGCTTAATTTTTAGCTTTTCTTCCGGATTTTTAATCACCAAAACAGGTACAGTAGCACTTCTTATCACTTTTTCAGCATTTGAACCAATAAAGAGTTCTTTAGCCCCCGAAGCACCATTAGAGCCCATAAACACAAGGTCGATATGGTGTTTTTTAACTACTTCTGCTACAGCATCAACCAAAGGAGCTGTTTCTATAATATCAACTACCTCTACTTCAGTTTCTAAATCTTTTTTAAGGTCGGCAAACCTTTTTTTAGTCAGATTGAGGAAATACATTGCCTCTGGCACAGACACCTGACTTTCGGTCATCAGGCGGATAGGCAATTCAATAGCGTGCAACAAAAATACTTTAGCTTTATGTTGCTTAGCGAGACTCAATGCTACATTTAATGAAGCGATTGATTTTTCGGAAAAATCGGTGGTTACTAAGATGTTTTTCATAAGAGTAAAATGTTTAATTTTGTTATTGATTTTGTTTTGAATTATTATCATTTTCTTTCACGTGGTAAAGGTACAACTAATTTTTGAAACCGCCAAATTTTTCTGAAAGTTTTTTTTCTTATTTCAGTACCTATCCCCTCCCCTACTCACAGCGTTCTCATTTGCTAATTTTCTCATTTCCCTCGTTTTTATTGCGAATAATGCAAAAAATCCCAACCCCAACTCCCTTTCCGCAGTAAAAACACAACCCCTTAACAATCAACCCATTACCTCACCAACACTGCCAAAAGCAGCTTGGAGCTACCTCGAAGCCATCTCGAAGGCATACCGAAGGCAGAGCGAAGGGTGAGCGAAGGATAAGCGTTAGTTCACTGAACATCAATCCTTTAACAACCATTCCCCCACTTTACATTATTCGCAACAAAATCCCCAAAACACTACATTTTCTGCAATCCTCTTCCCCCCTAATTTGCTAATTCCCAAATTTGCTAATTTGCTAATTTTCCCTGCCCCTAACCTCTTGTTAATTGTTTATTGATAATTATTTTGTACCTTTGCCAAAAATCTAACTAATTACAAATAAAAAAATGGCAACAAGTATTCAACCCACTCCCACTTTGCTAGGAAAAGAAGCTGAAGCTTTCTGGGAAAAAATAGCGAATTACGACAATTATCTGGAAGAAAAAGGCATTGTTTTAAGTCGCAAAAAAATAGAAGAAGAAGCTGCGCGCTTTAAAAAACTTTTTAAGAAAAAAAATGATGACAACGACAAGTAATCCTGATGATGGTCATATTTTGTTACTTACAGAAAACCATAACATCAAACCTTTTGATTGTGAAGACGATGATTTAAACAGCTTTCTTTTTAATGATGCTGTATTATATGCAAAAGAAATGCTAGCTACCACTTTCATTATAGAAAATGAAAAACAAACTTTGGCTTATTACAGCCTTTTAAGTGATAGTTTTCGGGTAGAAGAAACAAATTTTACTTCTAAAACCCAATACAAAAACTTCTTACGAGAGCTGGTTCCTCACCCAAAACGCCATTTAAAAGGTTTTCCTGCCATTAAAATAGGGAGATTAGCAATCGACAAAACTTTTAAAGGGAAAGGACTTGGAGGAATGATTATCAACGCCATTATTGCCGATTGCATCAAAATAAACCAAAAACACGCTTGTAGGCTTATCACTATCGATGCCTAAAAAAAGCTATTCCTTTCTATGAAAGATTTGGGTTTCAGTTCTTAACCGAAAAAGATAAAGAACTAAATATACGCCAAATGTTTCTTGACTTAAGCAAAATAAAAGATTTTTAGCGCACCAAAGAAAAACACTTTTTTTCTTGCTATTTAAAAAAAAGTTTGTACCTTTGCACCGAAAAGTAATTCTGAAGGGGACTGAAAGTCCCCTATTTTTATAACAAATGAACTTAAAATACCAAGTTAAAGAACTCATTAACAACTACTTACAAACTAACCCAACCCTTTTCCTTACCGACCTCACCGTATCGGCTACCAACGCTATTTGTGTAATTATCGACGGCGACCAAGGGGTAACTATTGATGATTGTATCAACCTTAGCCGCGCTATTGAACAAAATTTAGACAGTGAGCAAGTAGATTTTTCATTAGATGTAATGTCCTTCGGGGCTACCGAACCCTTTGTGAATGAACGACAATACACCAAAAACGCCGGACGAACAGTACAAATAACTACTACCGACGGAAAAGTACACGAAGGAACCCTTAAAGGTCTTACCGAAGGTAACGCCGTTTTGGAAACTCAAACTCGTGAACCTAAACCCGTAGGTAAAGGCAAAATTACAGTTAAAAAAGAACATTTGTTTAACTTACAGAACATCAAAGAAGCTAAAGTAATCATTAAATTTTAATTGAATATATATGAATAGTCTTGAATTGATTGAATCATTTTCAGAATTTAAAGATGATAAATTTATAAACCGCGAAACCCTAATGGCTATCTTGGAAGAGGTTTTTCGCAACACCTTGAAAAAGAAATATGGTTCCGACGATAATTTCGACATTATCATCAACCCCGATAAGGGCGACTTGCAAATATTCCGCAACCGCGTAGTAGTGGAAGACGGTGCCGTTACCGACGACAACCAAGAAATAGCCCTTTCAGTAGCCCGCAAAATAGAACCCGATTTTGAGGTAGGTGAAGATGTTTCCGAAGAAATTAAAATTAATGATTTAGGTAGACGCGCTATCTTAGCACTCCGCCAAAACCTTATTTCAAAGGTACACGAGTACGATAGTATGAATATCTACCAACGCTTTAAAGACATTATCGGTCAAATACACGTAGCCGAAATACACCATATCCGCCACAAAGCTATCATTTTGTTAGATGACGATGGTAATGAAATTATTCTGCCTAAAGAAAAACAAATACCTTCCGATTTCTTTAAGAAAGGCGACCACGTGCGCGGTGTAATCGAATCGGTAGAGCTGAAAAGCACCAAACCTACCATTATAATGTCACGTACCTCTCCGCTGTTCTTAGAGCGTTTGTTTGAACAAGAGATACCCGAAATAGCCGACGGACTTATCACCATTAACAAAGTAGTGCGTATCCCTGGTGAAAAAGCCAAAGTAGCTGTCGATTCTTTTGACGACCGCATCGATGCAGTAGGGGCTTGCGTAGGCGTACGCGGTTCACGTATCCACGGCATAGTAAGAGAGTTGGGCAATGAAAATATTGATGTAATTCCATTCACCAATAACACTCAACTACTCATTTCACGCGCTTTGGCACCTGCCCACGTAAGTTCGGTAACCTTACACGAGGACGAAAAACGTGCCGATGTGTTCTTAGCCAATGAAGAAGTATCAAAAGCCATAGGTAAATCGGGCTATAACATCCGCTTAGCCAGCCAGCTATCAGGCTATGAAATAGATGTATACCGCGAAGGAATAGCCGATGAAGATATTGAACTTAGTGAATTTGACGACGAAATAGAAAGCTGGATAATAGAAGAATTACAAAAAGCGGGATTAGATACAGCTAAGAGCGTGCTGGAACTCACCCCCGAAGAACTAATGCAACGCACCGACCTTGAGGAAGAAACCGTAAAAGAGGTGCTACGTATATTAGCCGCCGAATTTGAGCAATAGGCGTGAGCTATCAGTATTTCAATCACCAATCTGCTTCACAGCGGGTGGTGGCAATTAAATAATAAGGGATTTTAAAAAACAAATATGAGCGAGGGAAAAACAATAAGAATAAATAAAGTTTTAAAGGATTTGAATATATCTTTGACAACAGCGGTGGACGAACTTAAAAAACACAAAAACATTGATGTGGAAGAGAATCTGAACACCAAAATTTCCGAAGAAGCATTCCAATTCCTTTCAAACAAATTTAAATCGGACAAAAACAAACGTGAAGCTTCAAAAGAAATTGCAGCCGATAAGCGCAAAGAACGTGAAGCGATACGTTTGGAACAAGAAAAAGAAAATCAAGAAAAACGCAAACAGCAAGAACAGGAAGTTATTAAAGCTAAAGCACAATTAGCTGGACTTAAAACTGTGGGCAAAATAGACCTTGACGGTGGTAAAAATACGGTGACTGCACCCCCTGCTACCCCCGCCGAAGCTGTTGTGCCTACCCCTGAAAATACCCCTGCTGCTCAAACAAAAAAAGAGGAACAAATAACTCCAGTGAAAACCCATAAAGAAGAAGTGAAAAACGCTGCTCAACAAACAAACAAACACAACAAAGAACACAAAGAACACAAAGAAAAAGACAAGAAGAAAGACCGCCCTGCCGACGCTCAGCAGAAAAACAAAACGGTCTATCAAAATCCTCTTACGCAAGCCACTACCCCGCCTAAGAAAAAGGAACAACACCACAAAAAAGAGGAAGAAATCCCTGCTGCCCCTATAGGTGTGATTGAAACCCAGTACCAAAAACTTACCGGACCCAAAGTAGTGGGCGAAAAAATTGACCTTAGTCAGTTCGAGAAAAAGAAAAAGAAGAAAAAACGCAACCGCAACCGCGATAAAGAAAAAGATACTGCTACCAATAACTTGGCAGCTAATAACGACAGCGAAAAACGCAAACGCAAACGCATCAACAAAAATGAAGCGAATGCCAATGCGGGCGCTAACGCTAAAAACGACAACAAGAAAGAGAAAAAAGCTAAAATCATACCTAAAATAGAGCCTACCGAAGAAGAAGTACAAAAACAAGTACGCGAAACTTTGGAACGCCTACAAGGTAAAACAACCAAATCTAAAGGAGCTAAATACCGTAAAGAAAAACGCGAAACCCACCGCCAAAAAGCGGAACAAGAACTCGCGGAACAAGAACAACAAGAAAAAATCCTGAAAGTAACCGAGTTCGTTACGGTGAACGAGCTGGCTACTATGATGGATGTGCCTATTAACAAAGTTATCGGCGCTTGTATGTCTCTTGGTATTATGGTAACTATGAACCAACGCCTCGATGCCGAAACCCTCTCAATAGTAGCCGATGAATTTGGCTTTGAAGTAGAATTTGCCTCTGCTAATATTGAAGAAGCTATCCATATTGAAGAAGATAGCCCTGAAGATTTAGCACCTCGTGCTCCTATCGTTACCGTAATGGGACACGTAGACCACGGTAAGACCTCTCTGTTAGACTATATTCGTAAAGAAAACGTAATTGCCGGCGAAAGTGGTGGTATTACTCAGCACATTGGGGCTTATGGGGTGAAATTGGAAAGCGGTGAACGCATCACCTTCCTCGATACTCCTGGTCACGAAGCCTTTACCGCTATGCGTGCCCGTGGTACCAAAGTTACCGACATTGCTATTATTGTAGTAGCTGCCGACGACGATGTGATGCCGCAAACCAAAGAAGCTATTAGCCACGCCCAAGCCGCCGGAGTGCCTATCATCTTTGCTATTAACAAAATAGATAAACCTAACGCCAACCCCGATAAAATTAAAGAACGCTTAGCAGGTATGAACCTCTTGGTGGAAGAATGGGGTGGTAAAATACAATCACAAGATATTTCAGCTAAAAAAGGTATAGGGGTACAAGAACTCCTTGAAAAAGTACTTTTAGAAGCCGAAATATTAGAACTGAAAGCTAACCCTTCTAAACCTGCTATAGGTACCGTTGTGGAAGCCTCTCTTGATAAAGGAAGAGGATATGTTTCTACCGTATTGGTAGAAACCGGTACCCTACGTATTGGCGACTATGTGTTGGCGGGTACCAACTCTGGTAAAATACGTGCTATGCACGATGAGCGTGGTAAAAAAGTGAAAGAAGCGGGTCCTTCTACCCCTATTACTATACTCGGTTTAGACGGAGCCCCTCAGGCAGGTGATAAGTTCTACGTATTCGACGATGAAAAAGAAGCTAAACAGATAGTAGCCAAACGCGCTCAGTTACAACGTGAACAGTCAGTGCGCACACAACGCCACATTACTTTGGACGAAATAGGACGACGCATAGCCTTGGGCGACTTCAAGCAGCTGAACATCATCCTCAAAGGAGACGTGGACGGATCGGTAGAAGCGCTTACCGACTCCTTCCAAAAACTATCAACCGAAGAAATTCAGGTATCTATCATTCACAAAGGGGTGGGTGCTATTACCGAATCCGATGTGTTGTTAGCTTCAGCTTCCGATGCTATTATCATAGGCTTTAACGTACGCCCAATGACCAATGCTCGTGCTTTGGCTGAAAAAGAATCGATTGACATACGTACCTATTCAATCATTTACGATGCAATTAACGACCTGAAAGATGCTATGGAAGGTATGCTTTCGCCTGTATTTAAAGAAGAAGTAACAGGTACTGTCGAGATACGTGAGCTGTTCAAAATATCGAAAGTAGGTACTATTGCAGGCTGTATGGTTACCGATGGTAAGATATTCCGCAACTCAAAAATACGCATATTGCGTGACAACGTGGTTATCTATACTGGTGAGCTTTCATCACTTAAACGTTTCAAAGACGATGTGAAAGAAGTGAGCAAAGGATACGATTGCGGTTTACAAATCAAGAACTACAATGACATTCACGAAGGCGATGTACTCGAAGCCTTCCAAGAAGTAGCTGTAAAGAAGAAATTGTAATAAACGCGCTTTATAAAGCACATTTTAAAATTAATACTAAAAACTAAGGTTGCTTGCTGCTGTAAGCAACCTTTTTTAATCGTTCTTATCCTATAAAATTAAGGAAGAACATTTTCGGTAATTGTAAATTTAGGTTATGAGTAGTCTTTTTGTTATCGGTATTTTTCTGTGTGGTTTTCTCTCGGTATTGCTCTTTAGCAAAACACCTAAAAAGCTATCGGACAACATACTGGGGGTATGGTTACTATCTATTGGCATCTACCTACTGAACTATTATTTACACTATTTGGGGTATTGGGAAAAATACCCGCATTTGGTAGGGGCTACACACCCCTTCCCGCTGCTATTTGCTCCTTTTGTATACCTATATGTGGTGACTAACCTACGCCAACCACAGCAACTCTATTGGCGAGACAGCCTTCATTTTTTACCTTTTGCAGTTACTTATGCCGCTATGTTCCCCTTCCTTTTTGGTTACTCGGCTGTCGAAAAGGCAATGATAGACCAAGCCGATTACCACAGCCCCTACCAATGGCTTTTTACCCTCTCCTTTATGGCTTTTGTAGTAGTATGTGTGGCGTATTCAGTAGCTACCTATCATAAAATCAACCAATACGAACAAATTATAGGCGAGCAGTTTGCCTATAATGAGGGTATCAGTCTACAATGGCTACGACTCTTACTCATAGGGTTCGGAATCATTTTCTCGGTGATGATAGTAGGATATATACTCCAATTTCTGTTAGAAATAGAGTTGGTAGTCAATATAGAACTCATTTTCTTAGCCCTTTTTGTTGTACTTATAGGACTTATTGGCTTTTGGGGCATACGTTATCAAGGCATTTTTACTACTGAAAAAAAGGTTTTAGAAAGCCCAGCAGTGCCTTATTGGGCTGAGGTAAAAATATTGGACTCATCGGAAGCAGAAGAAAAACCAAAAGAATTAGAAGAAACTGAAGAGCCTCTTAAAACTGCGGAGTATAGGAAATCGGGATTAAAAGCCGAAGAGGCTACTGCCTTACATCAGCAGTTACTTACGCTAATGACTACTAAAAAACCTTACCTTGAACCGAAACTATCCTTAGCCCAATTAGCGGAGAGTTTAGGCATCCTACCCAACCATTTGTCGCAAATCATCAACCAATATGAAGGAAAGAATTTTTATGATTTTGTGAATAGCTATCGCGTAGAGGAATTTATAGCTTTAGCTAAGAAAGACACTGATAAAAACTTCAACCTATTAGGTCTTGCTTTTGAGGCAGGCTTCAACTCCAAATCATCATTCAACCAAGTTTTTAAGAAGATAAAAGGACAGACCCCAAGCCAGTTCGTAAATGAGGAATAAGGTATTTTAAGGGAAGTGAGAACTAAAATAACACCCGATAGGGTATACTCCCACTAAAGAAATACATTTTTATACCCGAAAAGGTATATATTTAATAAAAAAGCGTCCAAACCCTCACGCTTGGGCGATGCACTCCTTTTTGCGCCGTACTTTTGCCCCGAATTTTAAATGTACACGCAATGAAAAACTTTTTTTATATCCTCTTGCTTTTAGCGCTGCCTCTTACGGCACAAGCACAAGATATTACCCAGACTCTCAGAGGTACTATTTACGACCAAAGTACTCACGAACCGCTAATGGGGGCTACTGTAGTAGTAATGCACTCTAATCCTGCTATTGGCTCTACTACCGATGAAGCCGGTTCTTTTTCTCTTCTCAACCTGCCTTTAGGAAGGGTCAGTTTGGAAATCTCTTATATAGGCTACGAAACTCGCATAATTCCTGAGGTAATGATTACTTCGGCTAAGGAAGTAGTGCTTAATATCTCCCTTAAAGAAGCTATTGCCGAACTGGAAGGGGTTGAAGTAGTAGCTGGTATCCGCAAAGAAAAAGCCCTTAACACAATGGCTACCGTAAGCGCTCGTACCTTTTCGGTAGAGGAAACACAACGTTATGCGGGCGGACTTAGCGACCCAGCACGCTTGGCATCAGCCTTTGCAGGAGTTTCTACAGGCAACTTGCAAGATAACTCCATTATCGTGCGCGGTAATGCGCCACAAGGCGTACAATGGCGTTTGGAAGGGGTGGAAATCCCTTCGCCTCAGCACTTTTCAGGGGGCAATGTCATTGGCGGCGGACTGGTTACCCTTTTCAGCAATCAGGTGATTGGCAATTCCGATTTCCTTACAGGAGCTTTCCCTGCTGAGTACGGCAATGCCCTTGCTGCTGTTTTCGACGTAAAAATGCGCACCGGCAACTCTTCTCTGCACGAACATACAGCACAAGTGGGCATATTGGGTATCGACTTTGCTTCTGAAGGACCTTTTTCTCGCTCCAAAGGCTCTTCTTATCTTTTCAACTATCGTTACTCTACTTTGGGTTTGCTCAACGATTTAAAAATAAACAACACAGGGCAACTTATCAAATACCAAGACCTTTCATTTAAGCTGAATTTCCCTACTGAGAAAGCAGGTACTTTCTCTCTTTGGGGTATTGGAGGAATTGACAACACTCATAAAGACCCTTTAAGAACTCCTGCCGACTGGAACACCGACATTGACCGTGTGAATAACAATTGGGATACCTACGTAGGTACGATAGGTTTACGCCACCAAATTACTGCTGGCGAAAGGAGTTTCGTAGAGTCTCATATCGCTTTTTCGGGTACTGACGACCTTATTACTACTGATTATCTTTCAGATGATGCTTCAGTACTTAGTCCTGATAGCTACCTTAAAAAGCAAAATGGAATACTTACTTTGGCAACTTCACTTACTCATAAACTTTCTTCTTTGGCTACTTTGAAAGCAGGAATTACCCACAAACAGCTTTTTTATAACTACAATCTTAGCGCAGCACAAAACTATGTTCCTAACACGTATGGGCGCATTGTCAATTCTTCAGGCAATACTGATTTTACCGAAGTTTACGGACAGGTCAAATACCAACTATCCCCTTCATTTTTAGTTAATGTAGGACTACACACTAACTACTTTGGGTTAAACAAAAAACTTTCAGTTGAAAGCAGAGCGGGCTTGGCTTGGAAAATGAGCAAGCTGCACAGCTTAAGTTTTGGTTATGGCAAGCATTCTCAGCTTGAAGACCTTAACATCTATATGATAGAGGTAGGAGGGGTAGCAGTGAATAAAGACTTAAAGCCCAGTGAGGCTCATCACTTTGTATTGGGTTATGATTGGCAGGTCACCGACAAACTTCGTTTTAAAACTGAAGCCTATTATCAGTATCTGTATAATATCCCTGGTGAAGAAGGTTCAAGCTACTCACTTATCAATCTCCGTAGGGCGTTATATCTTAACAAACAGCTTGTGAATAACATAAAGGGACGCAATTATGGCATAGACCTTACTTTAGAGCGTTTTTTAGGAGATAATTATTACTATCTAATTACTGGTTCAATATTCAAATCAGTATACAAAGCAGGTGATAATGTATGGCGCAACACCCGTTATAACAAGGGTTTTGTACTGAATGCGCTTTTTGGAAAAGAATTTTATTTCGCCAATAACAGAAAAATATTAGATGTAAATGCACGAGTAAGCGTAACAGGAGGCGAGCGTTATAGCCCTATCTTGGAAAGCCAGTCGTTAGCTGCCAAGCGGGTGATATATGATGAAAGCAGGGCTTTTAGTGAGCAATTTCGCACCCTAACCTACGTAGACCTTACTGTGAATTACCGCATTAACCACCGCAAGAGTAGCAGTGTATTCTCATTACAGATGAAGAATATACTCGGTGCCCCAATCTATATAGAGCATAATTACAATTACCAAACAAACCAAATAGAGCTTAGTAAAGCTACTTTGGTTGTCCCTAATATCAGTTATAAAATTGAATTTTAATACGCCATATAGGCAAAAATTAATTATGAAGAAATATCAACACCCCGTATTATTTTTTACCCTTTCCCTTGTGATTCCTTGGGTATTGTGGTTTGTGGTGGCTTATTGGAGTCATCAGTCAAAAGCACCTAATGCTTTTTGGACAGGCTTTTTTGAATTGGCAGGACTATTGGCTCCTATAGGAGTAGCTTCTTGGTTATTTATTTGTGACAAAACCCTTTTATCCGACCTTAAAAAGCGTTTTATCGGCAGAAATTTGGTCACTAACCGCTATTTTTGGATTACGTTATTACTTCCGCCTCTTTCTATTGTTGTAGCTCAGTTACTTTCATTAGACTTAGGGCATAGTCTTAACCAGTTTTATATTTCAGGACAACCCAGCTTTAGTTCAGAACCTTTTAACGCTTGGCTTGTGCTTTGTTTGGCTCCTGTGCTGGAAGAATTAGCTTGGCATACCTATGGTATCGATGCCTTGCGCAGTAAGTGGAGTTTGTTCACCTCATCGGTTATTTTCACTATTTATTGGGGATTGTGGCATTTGCCTTTGTTCTTCGTAAAGGATTATTACCAAAGCAATGTACAAGCCGAAGGGTGGATTTATACTGCGAACTTTTTTGTGAGTCTGTTTGCCTTTGTATTTATCATCAACTGGTTGTATTACAAGTCAGGGCGCAACGTGTTAGTCGCCATATTATTCCATTTGGTAGCCAATGTTTCTAACGAAATATTTGCCACTCACCCCGATAGCAAAGTAATACAAACTGGCTTATTTGCTTTATTGATGGGATATATATTGGTAAAAGAGAGGAAGTTGTTTTTTAGTGCATAGAGCCATTAAAAAGGGCGTTTGGAAGACACTGGAATTTGAAGATTAAACTCACTCCCTTTATTTACTTCGGAAGTAAAGCTGATATTACCATTGTAGGAGAGGATAATATTTTTAACCATTGCTAATCCTAAGCCACTACCACTGGTTTTAGTGGTGAATTTAGGTTCAAAAATCTTATCACGGTCGGCTTGGGCAATACCTATGCCATTATCAGTTACCTTAAGGTTGATATATTGGTCGGTTTGTGTAAGTTGCACTTCTATCTTAGGGGAAGGAGTATTCTCGGTAGCTTGGAGGGCATTTTTCACAAGATTGGTTACCACACGTCCTAATTGGTCTTTATCAAAAACACCTATAATTTCAGGGTGAGAATGAGTAAAGTGGACAGTGTTAGTGTTGAAAATATCTAAAGTACGTCTAATAACTGCTACAAAATCAAGTTCTTCATCATTTTTAGCAGGCATATTAGTCAGGGCTGAGAAAGCTGTAGAAATATTGCTAAGGATATCTATCTGCTGTATCATCGACTCGCAAAACTCGTTGAT
Source organism: uncultured Capnocytophaga sp. (assembly GCA_963523735.1). Taxonomy (GTDB): domain Bacteria; phylum Bacteroidota; class Bacteroidia; order Flavobacteriales; family Flavobacteriaceae; genus Capnocytophaga. The sequence continues at coordinate 8,618 of CAUREJ010000021.1, read as the reverse complement.
TACCTCCGTAGGCTGTGGCTCACGATTGGCTTTACGCTGATAGCTTTGCACTGATAGGCGCATAGGGGTAAGAGGGTTTTTAATTTCGTGAGCTACTTGTTTTGCCATATCACGCCAAGCCTGCTCACGTTCTGATTGAGCAAGGAGGGCTTTGCTGTTCTCAATCTCGTCAATCATTGCATTGTAGGCGGATACTAACTCGGTAATTTCAGTAGGTGCCGATTTAAGTTTTATTTTCTCATTACGTGATAAAAGGCGTGTTTTCTCTAATCTACTTTCAATGGTTTTGAGTGATTTGGTAATGTATTTTGAAATGAAGTAGGCTACTGTTAAAGAGATTATCAAAAGGGTGAAATAAACGATACCCAAACGATAAAGTAGCCCCTCAAGAGCGCGCTCATTAAAGGTGTCGTTCTCAAAATAAGGAATATGCAGAATAGCGATGGGCTTAAACTGCAAATCGGTAATGTAGGTGTAAGAGGTTTGATAACCGCGCCCAGCAAACTCATGTTGCTCTACAATGCGCTTATCAAGGGTAGATGAGAGTTCTTGAAGGATGCTATAAGGAATGAAGAATGCATCTTGATCTGGCGACATAGAGGCTTTTGAGCTTTTTAGCAGAACGCCATCTAGGTCATAAAGGGCAAAGTTAAGGTTTTGGATATTGGCAATGGAGTAAATATCTTCACGGAAAATAAGAGGTATATAATGAGTATCAACAGGAAAAGTAGTTTGTGAAAATACGTATTGTATTTGCATTTTAATCTGTTTTTCCTTATCAATAAGGCGTTCGTCGTGGTATTCTAAGGCTTGTTTTTGGTACTGCCCCACCATTACAAAGGCTAATATAGCAAACGCTACAAGCACCAAGAGGGTCATACTCAAGAAAATCTGAAATCGCAGAGAGTTTTTCTTAAACATAGTGGGGCAAGGTAAAGGTTATTTTAAGCCTACAACAAAAGCTGCCATATAGTTTTTCTTAATCTCTATCAGATTTTTTTCAGCTTCTAAACGCGTACGGAAGCTACCAATACGCACTTTATAGTTTGGCGATTCAAAAGTGAGTATTACGGGGTATTGTTTGAACAGAGCTTTAGCTTCTAATAGGGTTTTATTAGCCTCTGTAATATTACCATTGTATATCTGTACTTGAAAAGCACTTTCAGAACGTGCTACTTCCTTTTTAACTTCCATAGCTTCGGCAATATTACTATCGTTATTAAAAGTTACTTGTGCAGAACTAATTGCTACTGCCGAAATTGTGAGTCCTGCGGCTATTATTAGTTTTTTCATAGTTTGAACATTATAAATTAAGGATGATGTTTGATTTTTCTAATTCTCCAATACAACTTGCTCAAGGCAAAACCTATACCAAAAAGAAGAGCAAAGAACAAGAAGGTTGTACCTAATACTTTTAAGTTCAGCGGTTCAGTTTCTGGCACGTATAATATCTGTCCATTTGCTGTGCCTATAAGCCCTAAGAGAGTAATAAGTAGACTGAGCAAGAAGTGGAGTTCTAACCTAATATCTTCTTCTGGCAACAATTTTTTCATACCCCACGCACCTCCTACTATGGTCAAAAAAGTAGCTGTACCTACACCTAAGGCTATGTACCCAAACGAAATGCCTGTAAAATAGAAAATACTTTGCGTTAGCACGTAAAAAAGTGCAGGGAAAAGCAACAGATTAGGGTACCATTGCAAAACTCTGTTCCATCTGCTTTGAGTTCCTTTAAACAGGGTACGCAAGGAAGTAAAACAGAATGCCATACACACAGCTGTTTCAATGGTAAGTAGGACAGTGATATTACTAAGTACGGTAGGGTTATTCAGCATAGCATCTAAAGCTACCTGTGATTGCTCTGAAGCAAAGTCCGTAGCCAGCCAGATGAATAAAAAAGCTATAGCAGCCCATAGTGCTTGCTGCCAGAGCTTCCAAAAGCTCAGCTTTAGCACTACATTTATGACTATAAAAGCGGTGAGTATTGCTATTACCATTTTCAGTTTTATATTACTTGTCAATCACATATACAGCATCTTCGCCATCATTTTCTCGCCAGTGTACTACTACACGTTCCTCATTAATAGCATCTACTTGTTTACCACTATAATCAGGTTGGATAGGTAAATGCCTACTAAAACGACGGTCGATAAGCACTAAAAGTTCTATTTCAGCAGGTCTACCAAAGGACTGTATAGCTGATAGAGCCGCACGGATACTACGCCCAGTGTAGAGTACATCGTCAATAAATACTACTTTTTTGTTCTCTACAATAAAATCAATAGAGGTAGAGTTAGCCGCTAAAGGGCGAGCTGTACGCCTAAAATCGTCTCGAAAAAAAGTAATATCAAGCATTCCGAAAGGGATATGAGGCACTTGATACTCAGTAGTGAGTAGTTGTAACAAGCGCTTTGCCAAGAAAGTACCACGAGGTTGTATGCCTATGAAAACAGTATTGCTAAAATCGGTATGGTTTTCAATAAGTTCACAAGCCAAACGGTGCAGCATTACTTGTAGTTCCCTTTCACTTAGTATTTGTTTTTTATAAGTGTTCATCGTTTAAAAACTAAGTGAGTTAAGGTTCTTTTGGGCATCGGCATTCCCTTGCTTAGCTGCCTGCTGAAAGAAAACTTTAGCATTTGCACGGTCGCCAAGCATATAGTAGCACGAGCCTCTATAGTTATTAAGTATAGGGTCGATAGAGACTCCTAAGGTTTCCATAGTATTAATATCGTTTATCACATTGCGGTACTGTTGCAAATTATAATAGCTATAAGCACGCAAGCGGTAAGCATCAATATGAGCTGGGACTTTAGTTAAGAAATTTGTAAAAGCTGCTACTGCCTCGGTATAACGCCCTGTATTATACAAATTCACAGCCTCAATGTATAAAGGTGAAAACTCCTCTACTTGTAAGCGTGAAGTTATCTTATTGCGGTTACTTACAATATCAGCATTGTCAGGCAGGTATACAAAAGCACTATCAAGAGTTGCTTTAGCCTCAGCTATCAAGTTATTCTTTTCTTGCAGATATGCTAAAGAGTTCCACGCTTGTACCTCTGTGCGTTTAGCTCTCAAGGCATCTCTATCTACATCTACGTGAAAACGCTCTTTTAGTATTGTTTTCCAACGAGGCACTTCTTTTTGCAAAGTATCCTTTTCTAACCCTAAATACTGCTTAAGAAGTTGTATTGATTCTTGCTCTCTACCCAAGTTGTTCAGAGCATAAGTCTCTAAATTAAGCCCTCCAAAAAAGTTAGGTTTTATCATTCGGGTTTTATGAGCGTATTTATAGATACTATCATTATTTTTCTCAGGCTGCATAAAGTATGAAACAGCTGTAAAATACTCAGGACGTGCATCATAAGGGTGATAATGGATAGAAGCTAATATATTACGAGCCTCATCAAACTTCTGTTCATCAATAAGATAACGAGCTTTTTCTACATCTACAGGCTCAGCTACCGCTGTAAGGTTAGGTATACGAGGATAGTTTTGTATCAAATAAGCCGATGATGATTTAGGAGTACGTACACCTTGCTGTTCTTCTTTTACCATACGTTGCATTTTAGACGAATCAAAATACATACGCTCTACCACTACATTCATTACAGCCACTACCACAGCTACTAAGCCTATAAAACTCACTGCAGTAACAGATAGTTTCCGGCATTCCTCTTTTTTACTTAAGAACAACACAGCCAACCCAACTGCTATCCCTACGTAAATAGCAAAGAGAGCTTGTATTTCAGGGCGGTCTTGCGGAAAGTTAAAGAAGGCATCGAATGAGTAAGCAAACAAACCAAAGAGCGGCAAGAAAAACCACTGCTCGTGTTCAGGCTCTTTGCGTTTGTAGGTACTCCACAGAAAATAGTAAGCAGCAAATATAAAGATAGCCAAGAAAGCCAAGCCTCCTATAATTCCTATTTCGGCAGGCACCTCAAGAAAATCATTGTGGTTTTTATACATATAAATGTAATGCGGACTGTAGGAGTTTTCATACTGTAAAAATCGAACTTTCCAGTTACCGATACCTACCCCTAACAATGGATTATTAGGTATCATATCGGTAGCAGTAATAACCCAAGCCGTTTTACGAAGGTTGTTACTACTATTTTCTTGGTTAGCCACCTCTGCCAAACGAGCTCCAAAACTTGTGCTTTGGCGTACAGCTTGTGGGTACATAAAGTTCTGTACAAATGAAAACACCCCAAAAGCTAACAATACTAAAACCACGTGCATTAACACCTTGGGTGCTGTTTCTCGCCGTTTTAACACAAAGAAATCAAGTACCCCATACACTATTAGGATAATTGTAGTAAGAATAGTAGCTAAGTAAAACGCACGAGTACTCATAAAGAAGATAGCCAAAGTACCTGTTAAAATACCAGCTCCACCAATAATACGCCATATTGTTTTCTTTTCAAAATAAAACAACCAAATAGCAAAAGGTATCTTGATAAACATAGCCGAAGCCAATATGTTTTTATTAGAATATGAGCCTTTAATATTGTAATCGGCACTAAGTCCTCTTACTATGCCTTTTACTCCTTCCAAGGTAACTATAAAATCATAGAAAAGCAGTGCAGTCATAGCTATTGCCAAAGGAAGTAAATTCTTCTTATTGTAAATCACTAATGCCGACACCATCCAAGCCGCAGTAAAAGCAGTAAACACTTTTGAATAATGCAGAATAGCCTCCTCTATATCAATAGCCTTTGTAAATGACAGCAAGGCAAAAAGCATCATTATGCTATAAGCAATCCCTATTTTGTTAGTAAAGAATCCCAAAAGTAACTTAGTGCGCTCTCTGAACTCCTTGATAAGAAATACCAAAGCAACCACTACCAAGTTCAACATAGCAAAAGTATAGAACTTAGAAGCATTAGAGTCAAACGCCATCCAGTTAGGAGTAAGCACAGTCACATAGCCATAAGCAATAAGTAACACAGCACACAAAGCCGATAAAAGCGGATTCACTTCAGGCTTAGTCAAAGCCAAGGGCTTAGCAGGTGCTGAAATATGAGGTTGGTTGGTGGTAAGAGATTTTTTCTTTTTGTTCATTAGTGAATAGTAAAAAGTAATATATTAAAATTCAATCAATTGATAAGCTAATCCAGTTTGTTTCACCACTTCTTCTGTACGCTGTGAGTGCGTATCAGTGATAAATAACTGTCCAAAATGTTGTTGCGTAACTAACTGTACAAGTTGTGCCACACGAGTATCGTCTAACTTGTCAAAAATATCATCTAACAGCACTATAGGCGTTACCCCAAGCTGCTGTTTTAGAATCTCAAATTGCGAAAGCTTCAAAGCAATCAAAAACGATTTCTGTTGCCCTTGGCTACCATATTTCTTCATCGAGTAGCCTCCAATCTCAAACAGCAAATCATCTTTATGAATACCTACAGTCGTATATTGGGCTATACGGTCTCGCGAAACATTTTCTGTTAGTAATGTCGCTAAGGAATTTTGGTGCAAAGCACTCTCATACTGCAAGCATACTTGCTCTTTTCCTCCCGAAATATAAGCATATTGATAGCTAAAAACGGGTAGAAACGCTTCCATAAAGTCCTTCCGTTTCTGATAGATAAACTGTCCTAACGGAGCTAACTGCTCATCGTAAATATTCAAAGTATCTGCCGAAAAAGAATTATTTTCAGCCATTTGTTTCAGTAAAGTATTTCGCTGCAGCAGGGTGCGATTGTAGCGCAATAGCAACTCTAAGTACTCCCTATCAGTCTGTGAAATTACACTATCCAAAAACTTACGGCGCGTTTCACTACCTTCCACTATAAGGTCACGATCAGCAGGTGATATAAGCACCATAGGATACTTACCTATATGGTCAGCAAGGCGTTCATAAGGCTTACCATTGTGTTTCATCACCTTTTTCTGGCCCTTCTTTAAGCTACACACTATCTGTTCTTCACGTTCTTGTTGCTGAAAAGCCCCATCGATAAGGTAAAACTCTTCACCGTGCCGTACATTCTGCACAGCCGAAGGCGTAAAATAGCTCTTTCCCATTCCCAAATGGTAAATAGCGTCTAACAAATTAGTTTTTCCCACGCCATTATCCCCCACAAAACAGTTAATTGTAGGACTAAAATCATACGTTATTGAGGGGATATTCTTATAATTAACTACGGATATTTTCTTCAGAAACATAATTAGTTGCTGCAAAAGTACAACTATTTTTTAAAATAGCAACTATTTTTATTTACACTCTACCTTTTCTTCTCCTCTCCCTCCCCTATTATCACAATGTGGTATGCCAGATTCCTCCAGCATACCACCTATTCTTTCTGTATAATTATATATTTTTAACCTATGATAGCACCAGCTATAGTAGCCGACAGTAACGAAGCCAATGAGCCACCCAACATCGCTCTCAAACCAAATTCCGACAAAGTCTTACGTTGGTTAGGAGCCAATGCACCAATACCACCTATCTGAATTCCTATCGAAGCAAAGTTCGCAAAACCACAAAGCATATAAGTCGCTATCATAACCGATTTGTTATAAAGCAAGTGCGGAGCCGAAGCCACATCCTTCAGAACCCCCAATTGCGTATAAGCCACAAATTCCGATGAAGCCAGCTTAATCCCCAGCAACTGTCCCAGCAGCATCACATCCTCCTTAGCAACCCCTATCAGCCACATCACAGGCGAAAAGATAGTACCCAAAATCATCTCCAATGACAATCCCGCCTTATAAGGAGTATGAGCCGCAATAACATCATTCACGTGAATAATACCACCTATCCAGTTAAAAATATAGTTAATCATCGCAATAAAAGCGACAAATACCAACAGCATAGCACCCACGTTCAAAGCCAATTTAAGCCCCTCAGTAGTACCATTAGCAATAGCGTCCAGCACGTTCGAGCCCACATTCTCCATCGATACGCTCGAGTCGTTCGAGAACGGCTCCGTCTGCGGACACAAAATCTTCGAAACAACAATCGCACCCGGAGCCGCCATTACCGATGCCGCCAGCAAGTGTCTGGCAAACATCAAGCGCATTTCAGGGTCACCCCCTCCCAAGAACTCAATATACGAAGCCATCACACCACCAGCCACCGTCGCCATACCACCAATCATCACCAATAGTATTTCCGAACGCGTCATCTTAGCCAAATAAGCCTTAATCATCAGCGGAGCCTCCGTCTGTCCCAAAAAAATATTACCCGTAACCGACAAACTCTCAGCCCCCGATATATTCAGTAATTTCGTAAGAGCCCACGCCATAACCTTCACCACACATTGTATAACACCAAGGTAAAAAAGCAATGACGTCAAAGCCGAGAAGAAAATAATAGTAGGCAATACTTGGAACATAAAAATATAGCCAAAGCTATTCGTGTCAAGCAAGTTCCCCAGCAAGAAAGCACTACCAGCCCTTGTAAAATCAAGTATTAACACAAATAAGCCACCAGCCACATCAAAAGCCTGCTGCACAAAACCAATCTTCAAAATACCCACAGCAATAGTAAGCTGAATAAGCAAACCAATCCCTACCGTTCGCCAGTTAATAGCCTTTTTATTAGTGCTGAACAACACAGCTATTAACAAGATAGCCACCATACCGATAGCACCACGAACAATACCCTCAAAAGTAATCCCTTGGCTCGGAATCACCTTGCCCACCTCTTGGGCAGCCTCTTGGGCAAAAGCCGAAAAAGTAAGGAAGAAAGCACTTCCCAATGCAATTGTTTTTTTCATACAAAGTTTGTTTTAAAAAGTAGTATCATCTCTGCCCAGAATCTCATCTCTTATTAAGGCAGCCATTTCATATTCTTCTCTTTCAATACAATCGTCAAGCATCCTTTTAAGTTCCGAAAGCGTAAATTTCGAATAAGGATTTCTAAGTTCATCATCACTATCATCCACTCCATCTAACGACGGACTCACAGTCTGATGTTTCTCATCGCCCGATAGCGGAATATAAATTCCCGCCTTTTCCAAAATCCATTTATAAGTATAGATAGGAGCGTTAAAGCGCAGAGCCAGCGCAATAGCATCACTTGTACGCGCATCAATCACACGTTCCTCGCCATACTGCACACACAGCATATTCGAATAGAAAATACCCTCCTCTAATCGGTAAATCACCACCCTCAGCACTTGGATATTAAAAGCGTTAGCCATAATCTTAAAAAGGTCGTGAGTCAGAGGGCGAGGAGGCACGATATTCTTTTCCAGCTCCAAAGCTATCGACTGAGCCTCAAAAGCCCCAATCACTATCGGAAGTTTCAAATCCGACTCTAACTCGTGCATAATCAGCACGAAAGCATCATTTTGTGATTGGTTATACGAAATTCGTTTTATAAATAAGCGTACTAAGTCATCCATTGGTAAGGCAGTGGTTATTGATTTTATGAGGGCGTAAAGGTACAACTATTTTTTGAATCAAACAAATTTTATATAACATTTCTTGCAAAATTGTTATTTTTCTCCTCTCTCCCTCTCATCTACTCCCCCCTTAATTTCACCCCCTCATCACCCCCTCATCACCCCCTCATCACCCCCTCATCTACTCCCCCCTTAATTTCACCCTCTCATCACCCTCTCATCACCCTCTCATCACCCTCTCATCACCCTCTCATCACCCTCTCA
>CAUREJ010000020.1:0-33279 GCA_963523735.1 uncultured Capnocytophaga sp. | reverse complement strand
CAGAGCATCTGCCTTACAAGCAGAGGGTCACTGGTTCGAATCCAGTAGAGTCCACCAAAAAAAGGCTATTTGTCAGTAATGATGAATAGCCTTTTTTTAATTGATAATTGACAAATAACAATTCACAATTGGCAGGTAATGATAGCCAACAGAGGGGCTTTTCTTTAAGTGTAAAGTTCTCATTATCAAGGGGTACTTAATACCTCGTGTTTTTTTTGTTAATTGTTTGTTGCTAATTGATAATTATTGTGTACTTTTGCAAGATTTTTATTGTTAAACAAAAATATTATGTTAGGATTACAAACTTCTATGGGGGTAGCTACCGATACGGCAAACGCTGCACCTGCGGTACAAGAAAAAACACTTTCTGTAATGGATATGATTATAGATGGTGGCACTGGTAACATCGTTATTATCAGTATTTTATTTTTGATGCTTGGCGTCGCTTTTTATATTTACTTTGAAAGGCTTTTGGCTATCAAGGCGGTTTCGGAAGTAGATAAAACTTTTATGTACAAAATACGTGATAACATAGCTTCCGGTAAATTGGAAGCTGCCAAGATGCTTTGCGCCCAAACTAACTCACCCGTAGCTCGCCTTATAGAAAAAGGTGTTTCACGCATAGGAAAGCCTTTGGAAGATATTAATAAGGCTATTGAAAATGCTGGTACCCTTGAAGTTTATAAATTAGAAAAAAATACAGCTATACTGGCTACCATCGCCGGAGCAGGACCTATGATTGGGTTCCTCGGTACGGTTGTGGGGATGATTATGTCCTTTCACGAAATGGCTTCAGCTGGTGGGCAAGCCGAAATGGGTGCCCTTGCCGGTGGTATTTATACCGCTATGGCTACTACTGTAGCAGGGCTTATTGTCGGCATTGTAGCTTATGTGGGGTATAACCACTTGGTAGTGAAAACAGATAAGATTGTACATATAATGGAGGCTTATGCTGTTGAGTTTCTTGATCTTTTGAACGAACCTTTATAACGCCTTAATTTTAAAATTACTATGAAATTAAAAGGAAGAAATAAGGTGAACCCTGAGTTCAGTATGTCGTCTATGACCGATATAGTGTTCCTCTTGTTGGTGTTTTTTATGATTACTGCCAATAGCCCTAATGCGCTGGATTTGATCTTGCCTAAGGCTAAAGGAAAATCCACAAATACACAAAATGTATCCGTTAGTATTGATAAAAATTTGAATTTCTTTATCGATAAACGACCTATACAAGTGGGTGATTTGGATACCGAACTGAGAACTGCTCTTACAGGGGTCGAAAATCCTACTATTATCTTACGAGTAGAAGAGAGCGTTCCAATAGAGAATGCCGTAATTGTAATGGATGTGGCTAACCAAAACCGTTATAAAGTAATTTTGGCGGTACGCCCAAAATAAAAAATTAAAATGACTTTATTTAAAACTGTATACGAACGCAAATCATTGGCAATTACCACAGCAGTGATGGCGGTAGTGGTACTGCTGATGTTTATTGCAGGAATGAGATATTTAGACCCTATGCCCGAAAGTGGGGTAGAGGTCGCTTATGGTGTCGATATGCAAGGTATGGGGCAACCTACTGTTCCGCCAGCAGCTACTGCACAACAACAAACTACTCAGGAACAAGAATCTAAGCCCGAAGAAAGCTCGTCCGAAGAAGTGAAAGAAAATCTTTTGGCTCAAGATAATGATGAAGAGGTAGCGGTACCCGAAGTTCCTAAGAAAGAAGAAAAGAAAAAAGAAACTCCTAAAACAGAAAAACCTAAACCCGCCCCTAAACCTTCACGTGAAACTTCAGATGCCCTGTCTAACATCTTGGGGGCTGCTAACGCTGGTGGTAGTGGTACAGCAGGACAAGGTGATAGCAATGTGCCTGGGTATCAAGGAAAAATAGATGGTAGCCAATATGCCAATAGCTATTACGGTTCTGGAGGCGGTGGCAACTCGGGTAAAGGATGGGGGCTAAAAGGGCGTAGCATTGCTTCGCAAGGAAAAGTACAGCAAGATTGTAATGAAGAAGGTCGCGTAGTGGTCGAGATAGAGGTAGACCGTTCTGGAAAAGTGGTTAAAGCTACTGCCGGAGTAAAAGGTACTACTAACTCAGCCCAATGCTTATTAGATGCTGCAAGAAAAACAGCTTATAAACACAGCTGGAACCCCGATGATAACGCCCCTATACGCCAAATAGGTTTTATTGTAGTGAACTTTAAGTTAGGAGAAGAGGATAGATAAATAATGAATTATCAAGAAACCATTTCGTGGATGTTTGCACAACTGCCTATGTTTCAAACACAAGGCAGAAGTGCTCTCAATAACAAATTAGATAAAACCATAGCCTTTGCCGAGCATTTGGGAAATCCTGAACAAAAAATTAGGACAGTGCATATAGCAGGTACTAATGGTAAAGGCTCCAGCAGCAGTATGATAGCTTCTGTACTTCAAGAAGCTGGCTATAAGGTAGGACTATACACTTCTCCCCACCTAAAAGACTTCCGAGAGCGTATTAAAATTAACGGACAAGAGATACCCGAAGCTTATGTGGTGGACTTTATAGCTAAAAACAAGTCTTTTTTAGAAGAAAATAAACTCTCCTTCTTCGAGATGACAGTGGGTATGGCTTTTAGTTATTTTTCCCACGAAATGGTGGATATAGCGGTTATAGAAGTAGGCTTAGGAGGTCGTTTTGACTCTACTAACATCATTACCCCCGAAGTCTCATTAATTACAAATATCTCTAAAGACCACACCGATATTTTAGGCGATACCTTGCCTAAAATAGCCTTTGAAAAAGCGGGTATTATAAAGCACCAAGTGCCTGTGGTAATTAGTGAATACAATGATGAAACAGCTCCGGTATTTACCGCCCGCGCTAAAGAAGAACAGGCTCCTATTCTTTTTGCAAATACTATTGAAACAGACTTAACTACTGATTTACAAGGGTTTTACCAAGAAAAAAACATTAAAGGGGTAATAGCGGTTATTGAACTTCTCATTCATAAAGGATGGGATATTTCGGCAGAAAATATCAAAGAAGGGCTACAACACGTGGTACGCAATACCAACCTTAAAGGGCGTTGGCAAACGCTAAATACAAACCCTACTGTGGTGTGCGATACAGGGCACAATGTGGGCGGACTTACTTATGTGATGCAACAGCTCGCTAAGCAGTCTTACAATCATCTGCATATAGTAGTAGGTTTTGTAAAAGAGAAAGATGTAAATGGAGTCTTAGACCTCTTTCCTAAAGAAGCTACTTATTACTTCTGTAGTCCTCATATTTTAAGAGGACTTAACGTTGAAACTCTTAAAGAAATAGCCACTGCTAAAGGTCTTAAAGGCGAGGCTTACCCTTCGGTACAACAGGCTTTGGAGGCTGCTAAGGCACGCGCTCTTGAAACTGATTTTATTTTTGTAGGTGGTAGTACTTTTGTAGTAGCCGAAGTAGTATAAGAATATGCTCCCATTATCATTTGAAAATTTAGAGATTGAAAACCAACCCGTTTTGATGCCCCTACCTAATGGTATCACTTTAACCATTAAGCGTGAAGATAAGAACCACACTTTTGTGTCGGGTAACAAGCTTCGAAAGCTTAAATATAATATAGCACAAGCGTTGGCTGAAGGTAAAGATACTATCCTTACCTTTGGTGGTGCCTACTCTAATCATATCGCTGCTACAGCCGCTGCCGGTATGGCAATGGGCTTAAAAACTATAGGAGTGATTAGAGGTGACGAATTAGAGTCAAAAATTGACGTTAATCCGACGTTAAAGTTTGCCAAATCGTGCGGAATGGAATTTTTCTTTGTTTCACGACACGATTATAGACTTAAAGATACACCTGATTTTTTAGAGGCTTTGAGAAGTCGTTATGGTTCAGGTGTTTATATAGCTCCTGAAGGAGGTACTAACGCTTTAGCAGTAAAAGGATGTGAGGAAATTCTTACACCATCCGACACTGTTTATGATGTAATTTGTACAGCAGTAGGTACAGGAGGAACTATCTCGGGGCTTATCAATGCAAGTGCTTCACATCAAACAGTAATAGGGTTTCCCGCTCTCAAAGGAGAGTTTCTTGAGCAAATAATACGTAAATACACTAATAAAACGAATTGGCACCTCATACACGACTATCACTTTGGTGGCTATGCTAAAGTAAACGATGAGCTGTTAGACTTTTTAAACAATTTTAACAAAATTACACAAATACCCTTGGATCCTATATACGTAGGTAAGATGTTTTTTGCTATCTTTGCACTCGCAAAGCAAGGATACTTTGCGGACAATACCAAAATATTAGCTATTCACACAGGAGGGCTACAAGGTATTGAAGGATTTAATAAAGAACGCATTAAAAAACATAAAAGTATATTGGACTATGAAGAGAAGATTTAGTTTACTATTACTATATCTCCTTGCTTTATCATCTTGCTCAGACAAGTATTACAAAAGCGCTAAAAACCCTCATACAGTAATTTACAGAGGACAGCGTACTGTTGTTGAAACTCATAAACCATCACATTCTGAGCTTGCCCAACGAACCAAAGCTTTATTGGAAGCAAAAGTGAATCAGAAAGATTTTATGGAAGATGATTTTCACGAGATACCACCTGCTAAGCAAGTAACAACAGCTGTAACTCAGAAATATATTGAAGATTATAAAGATATAGCTATGGTTGAGATGCAGCGGTATAATATCCCTGCAAGTATTACTTTGGCACAAGGTATTTTGGAAAGTGGTTCAGGTCAAGGACGCCTTGCACGCTATGGCAATAATCATTTTGGTATAAAATGTCACGCTACTTGGAATGGTAAAACCATTACTCACGATGATGATGAGAAGAGTGAATGCTTTAGGCGTTACAAATACGCTTACGAATCATTTGAAGACCATTCTCAGTTTTTGATGAAACGAGGTCGTTACAGCTCTTTGTTTGAACTGAACCCTACTGACTATGAGGGCTGGGCTCACGGACTTAAAAAAGCAGGCTACGCTACCGACCCTGCTTATGCGCGAAAACTGATTGCCCTTATTAAGAAGTTTAACTTGCACCAGTATGATACTCAGGTAATCGCTATGAAAGGCACTACTATTGAGATGCCAATGGGATCTGATATTATATCAACTCCTGTTCCTAAGAAAGAAGTTGCTCCAGTTGCAGAAAACAACTCAGAGCTGGTGAAGGATAACACAAAAGTAACATCTGTTACTAAAAGGGAGACACCTCGTAAGGTTGTTAAAAAAGAAGCTCCTAAACCTGTCGAGCTTGCTAAAAAAGAAACTCCTAAGCCTGTCGAGCTTGCTAAAAAAGAAGAGGTGGTTCAGCCTGTTCCTTCAAAAGAGGATACTATTAAGAAAGAAGCAGTGGCTGAGTATTACAAAGTACAAACAGGCGATACTCTTTACAAAATAGCTCGTGAGCAACAGGTATCGGTACAACAGCTAATGAAACTCAATAATCTTGATGATATTAGTAGCAGTACCTTGCGAGTTGGTCAACAAATACGTCTGAACTAATGACCTTTGCTGAACTGAAACATTTCATACACCAAACGCTTGGGAAGCTGTATGAAAACATCGAAATACAATCATTTTACTTTATGCTGCTTGCCCATTACGGACATTACAGCAAGGTAGATGTACTTACAAATACAGAAGAAGAGCTGCCTGAAGAGGTAGTTTTACCTATAAAAAAAGCGATAAAAGCATTGCTTTCAGCCGAACCTATACAATATGTATTGGGTGAGACTGAGTTCTGCTCTTATCGCTTTTTTGTGACTAAAGATGTGCTTATTCCTCGCCCTGAAACAGAAGAATTGGTAGACTGGGTGTATAGGCAGTATAAAAACACTGTAACTCCTTTTAAAATATTAGATATAGGAACAGGTAGCGGAGCTATAGCTGTTTCACTTAAAAAACTATTGCCCCAAGCAGAGGTTACTGCTATCGATGTTTCTGCAGAAGCTCTTGCTATAGCCCGCCGTAATGCCAAGACTAATGGGGCTACAATCCATTTTGTACAGCAAGATATATTAATGACAGATAGGCTTCCAGAAAAGTATGATGTTATCATTTCTAATCCCCCTTATGTGCGCTTTGCTGAACAAGCTGAGATGCATCCTAATGTACTGAACTATGAGCCTCATTTAGCCTTGTTTGTACCTGATGAAAACCCTCTTTTGTTCTATGATAAAATAGCCGAATTAGCTTATCGTTTTCTTACCCTTCAAGGCTCTCTCTTTTTTGAAATTAATCAGTATTTAGGAAAAGAAACCCAAGATTTAGTACGTCAAAAAGGTTTTAATGAGGTTATTTTACAACAAGACTTATTGGGTAATGATAGAATGTTATTTGCTAAAATATGATTATTTATAATATTGAATATCAGTTTATTATGTGGTATTTAGGAAAATAAATGTAAATAAAATTTGGTCAGTTCAAAAAAAAGTTGTAACATTGCACCAATTTTTATAGAGGTACGGAGTGCTATTATAATTAAGTTTCATTCTTCCAGATAAAAACCTACCTCAAAACAAAGCACTCTTGGTTTTTACTTGGAATACAAATTTTAACATCAGCAAATGGCTGAAAACACACAAACACAAGAAGAGTTCCTTAAAAATTTTGATTGGAACAAATACCAAGAAGGTATTGACAGCGTACAAGAAGACCAATTAAAAAACTTCGAAGAATTGGTTAAAAACAATTTCGTTGATACTCAAGATAACGAAGTTGTAGAAGGAGTGGTAACACGCATTACAGACCGTGAAGCCATTATCGACATCAACGCCAAATCAGAAGGCGTTATCTCCCTTAACGAGTTCCGTTATAATCCTAACCTCAAAGTAGGTGACAAAGTAGAAGTACTTATCGACATTCGTGAAGATAAAAATGGTCAATTAGTACTTTCTCACCGCAAAGCACGTACGCTTAAAGCGTGGGATCGTATCAATTTGGCTTACGAAAATAACGAAATTGTAAACGGTTTTGTAAAGAGCCGTACAAAAGGTGGTATGATTGTAGATGTATTCGGTATCGAAGCATTCTTACCTGGTTCTCAAATAGATGTGAAACCTATCCGTGATTACGAACAATTTGTGAACAAAACTATGGAGTTCAAAATTGTGAAGGTTAACCACGAGTTTAAAAACGTTGTAGTTTCTCATAAAGCACTTATCGAAGCCGATATTGAAGAACAGAAAAAAGAAATCATCGGTCAGCTTGAAAAAGGACAAGTGCTTGAAGGAGTTGTTAAAAACATCACTTCTTACGGAGTATTCGTTGACCTTGGCGGCGTAGACGGATTGATTCACATTACCGACCTTTCTTGGGCTCGTATTAATCACCCAGGCGAAGTAGTTTCTGTAGACCAAAAACTAAATGTGGTTATCCTTGATTTTGATGATAATAAATCACGCATTCAATTAGGATTAAAACAACTTAGTAAACACCCTTGGGAAGCTCTTGCAAGTGACCTTAAAGTAGGAGATAAAGTAAAAGGTAAAGTAGTAGTTATAGCTGACTACGGTGCTTTTGTTGAAATAGCTGATGGGGTAGAAGGTCTTATCCACGTTTCTGAAATGTCTTGGAGCACACACTTGCGTTCAGCTCAAGACTTTGTGAAGTTAGGTGATGAGGTAGAAGCTGTAGTACTTACTCTTGATCGCAATGATCGTAAGATGTCATTGGGTATTAAACAACTTACTCCAGACCCTTGGATTAACATCACAGAAAAATACCCTGTAGGATCTAAACATACAGGTACTGTTCGTAACTTTACTAACTTTGGTGTATTTGTAGAACTTGAAGAAGGTATAGATGGACTTATCCATATTACCGACCTTTCTTGGACTAAGAAAATCAAACACCCATCAGAGTTTGTAAATACCGGTGATAAAATTGAGGTAGTAGTACTTGAGTTAGATGCTGAAGGACATAAACTATCATTAGGACACAAGCAAACAACTCCTAACCCTTGGGATAAATACGAAGCTGAATTTGCAGTAGGTACTATTCATACAGGTACTATCGCTAAGATGGTAGATAAAGGTGCTACAGTACCTTTCAATGAAGATATTTTAGCATTCGTTCCTACTCGCCACTTAGAAAAAGAAGATGGTAAAAAGTTAGGTAAAGGAGATACTGCCGAGTTTAAAGTGATTGAGTTCAATAAAGAATTCAAACGAGTTGTAGCTTCACACACTGCTATCTTTAAAGAAGAAGAAGAGAAGATAGCTAAAGAAGCTGCTGCAAGTACAGTTGCTGCTCCTGCAGTAGAAAAATCAACTCTTGGTGACCTTGAAGTATTACAAGAGTTAAAAGACAAAATGGAAAAATAGAAGTAATTTAGTTTTTTTCATAATTTTTTGTTTTAATGAGGAAAAGTCGTTGCTGGGAAGCAACGACTTTTTTCTTATAGCCAAGCAATGAATTATTTGTTTTTCAACAGAGATTGTTCAAGAGAACATTAATCAGTTTGTTAAAAGAAGAACCGCTCTTTTTCGCCTTTATCGTTTAATATTTCTAATGAATTGCGGTTACGAGATGATAGATTAGACATTGTGTTTTTAAGCTCATCAACATCCTTTATAGCCTTTCCATTTACTGATAGCAAAACTTTACCTACAATATTGATATTATTGTATTCATAAAATTGCCCTGCAGCGGTAATCTTCACTCCTGCTTTAGTTTTAAAACGTTTATGATCAGCTTCAGATAGGTTTTTAACTTCTAAGCCTAATGACTGTATTACATAAGTAGTATTTTTCTTCAAAGTAATATTGGCGGTCTGCTCTTTGTTATCACGCTCATAAGTAACTTTTATTACATCTCCTGGACGCTTAGAAGCTATATAACCGCTAAGGTCAGAATATTTGTGTATTTTCACATTATCAAGTTGCTTAATAATGTCACCCTTAATAATCCCTGCAGCTCCAGCACCTGAGTCTTCTTCTACAGAACTTACATAGAATCCTTCTGTCTCTTTAATATTTAGTTTTTTAGCACTTTCAGAGTCCAAATCAGTACCGCGTACACCCAATACACCTCTTTGTACATTACCAAACTCAATAAGGTCTTCCGCTACTTTTTTAGCAATATTACTAGGTACAGCAAATGAATAGCCCATATATACTCCTGTAGTTGATGAGATAGCCGTATTAATACCAATGAGGTCTCCATTGAGGTTTACTAATGCACCTCCGCTATTTCCCATATTTACAACGGCATCAGTTTGTATAAAAGATTCTATTTTGTCGCCCCCTCGCTCACTAATATTACGTGCTTTGGCACTTATAATTCCAGCAGTAACAGTTGAATTTAGATTAAAAGGATTACCTACTGCCAATACCCATTCACCTACTTGTGTGTTATTGGAATCGGCAAAAGTAAGAAAAGGTAACTTCTCATCAGCATCAATTTTTATAAGGGCAATATCCGATGAAGGATCTGTACCTATGAGTTTAGCAGTATAGGTTTTATTGTTGTTAAGGGTAACCTCTAAGGTTGTTGCACCCGCAATTACGTGATTGTTAGTTACAATATAACCATCAGGAGTAATAATAACTCCAGAGCCTGTTCCAACTTGAGTTTGCTCACCTCCTCCATTTCCATAGAAAAGGTCAAAGATAGAAGTTACTTGTTCTTTTGATTTTACTGTGTTTTTCACGTGTACTACACTGTTTACGGTCTTGTTAGCAGCTTCTACAAAGTTTTTTTCGCCACTTATACTTTGTGGTGTAGTGTGATTTGTTTGTACAATTGCTGGGCGTGAGAGTAGCTCTAAAGCTTTTTGCTTAGCCTCTTGTTTGTCAATAAAAAGTTTATAACCTCCTAAGGTTAAAGCTCCACCTAAAAAGGCAGCAGTTACAAGTGTTGCGTAATTCTTCATTATATTCTTTGTTTTAGTTTATTTCAAAAGGGATTAGGCAATAAGTGTGCCAAAGTTTTGTATTGAAACTAATAAAGAGAAACAAAAGAGGCTGCCCAAAAATTGAGCAGCCTTTTTAAATATGTCCTTAAAATTTAAGTAAATTACAATTTAGGAGCACCAGCAAGAACATCAGCAGTAGCACCATCTTCAAACTTCTTATCTTTGAAGTTTTGAATGAATGACTCAGCTAATTCTTTTAGTTTAGCACTAAATTGAGCTTTGTCTTCCCAAGTGTTTTCAGAGTTCAAGATACTTTGGTCTGATACACCTTCACAAGATTGAGGAACTTTGAATCCGAAGATAGGTAATTCTTTGTACTCAACATTGTTAAGTTTGCCGTTAAGAGCCGCTGTAATAAGGGCGCGGGTATCTTTTAGGCTGCATCTTTTCATTTTTCCGTTATAACCAGTATTTACCAACCATACGTTTACACCAGTTTCTTTAATTTTTTCAGCTAAACGTTTTCCATATTCAGCTGGGTGAAGAGGCATAAAGGCAGCTCCAAAGCAAGCTGAGAAAGTTTTTTGAGGGGTAGTAATACCTACCTCAGTACCAGCAACTTTTGAGGTATAACCAGAAACGAATTGGTAAGCAGCTTGTTCAGGAGTTAGCTTAGAGATTGGAGGCAATACACCATAAGCATCAAAAGTAAGGAAGAAGATGTTTTTAGGGTTATGACCTATAGAACCAGGTTGAATATTATCAATATGATAAATAGGATAAGAAACGCGAGTATTTTCGGTAATATCAGTGCGAGCAAAATCAACTACACCTTTATCATCCATAATTACGTTTTCAAGAATAGCACCTTTCTTAATAGCTGCAAAAATTTCAGGTTCTTTTTCAGCAGTAAGGTCTACTACTTTAGCATAGCAACCACCTTCAAAGTTGAATACAGTATTTTCAGGAGTCCAACCATGTTCATCATCACCAATTAGGTGGCGGTTAGGATCAGCAGAAAGGGTAGTTTTACCAGTTCCTGAAAGACCGAAGAAAATAGCAGTGTCACCTTCCTTACCTACGTTAGCTGAACAGTGCATTGGCATAGTGTTGCGGAATACAGGTAATTCAAAGTTCATTGCAGAGAAGATACCTTTTTTAATTTCTCCGGTATAACCAGTACCACCAATTAAAGCAATTTTTTTAGTGAAGTTAAGAATAGCGAAGTTATGTTGACGAGTACCATCTACAGCAGGATCAGCTTTAAAGCAAGGAGCATTTACAACTAACCAATCTTCTTTAAATGAGGCAAGCTCGCTATCTTCTACGCGTAAGAACATATTGTAAGCAAATTGGTTGCTCCAAGGAAGTTCTGTAATAGTACGGATGTTAGTGCGATATTTAGGGTCTGCACATACATAACCATCATGAACGTAGATTTCTTTGCTTGAAAGATAAGCAACTACTTTGTCATATAGTTTGTCGAATTTTTCAGGTTCAAAAGGAATGTTGATATTTCCCCACCATACGCGGTCTTTGGTAATATCATCTTTTACAATGAAACGGTCTTTAGGAGAACGTCCGGTAAACTCACCTGTGTTAATAGCAATAGCTCCTGAAGAAGCTTCAACACCCAATTTTTTGTCTAATGTTTCTTGGTGTAGTTCGTCAGCAGTAAGCTGATAACGAACATTAGCGTTTTTAATTCCGTAGTTTTCTACTGAAATTGTTTTAGGTTTACTCATAATGTCTTAATTTTTTATTTATAATTCTATAATTTACAATTATGTTTTTGTTTTCTCATAGGAGAGAGGAAATACTATCCTCGAAAAACGCTGCAAATGTACGAACAAAATTTGTATAAAAAAAATATTCTGACCTTTTTTTTAAGGTGTATATATATAAAACCATACATCAGGATCTTTCAAGCTTGTCATTCCTGTGTAATTAGCATCATATACCGTTACTTTAAAAGGTCCTGCTTTAGCAAGATCTAAAAATAATCTTTCTGCTTCTCTGTAGTAATAAAGACTGTTTATGTATGTGCTATCTCCTTCTGCAGGCATATCTTTTATCAATATTTCTACTTGTGCCTCGTTATTGTTGTTAGCTACTCCTACAAAGTCCATTTCGTAGTACACACTACTTGTGTAGTTAGAGTTGTTTTTTTGAGCTACATAGCCATGCATTCCTGCTGCTTCAGCATAGTCGTTTCCATTTAAGGTTACTAACCTAATGTAGTTTAACAAAGTGTAGCTTTTATCTCTCGAATTTTCTACTGCTCTTTTTGCCTTATTATAGATATTCATTACTTTTTGAGAAGCGTTGTATTCGTCAAAAGTTACATACGATACATTCCTGCTTAGAGTGATGGGTGAACCTACAAAATTGCTAGTAATGCTACCATCTGTAGTAACTAAAGCAGTTTTAGTTTCGTTAAAATAAAACTCTTCAAAGGTTACATCATTTATTTTCACTGGTTCGTATAGTTTGATACCTTTTTCAGTGATTATAAAAGCAGATTGCACATACTTTTGATTGTTATCGTATATAAAAGTAAGCTGTCTGTAGCTAGGGAATAGTTTCAGAGTTACCTCTGTACCCCCAACATTTATAGGCGAAAGCCCCTTATACAGCATTGCTTTACTATTCTCTCGTATTTTGTTCAGAAAGGTTTCTCTCTCTCCAGAGAATTTTTTTAAAGTCATAATATTGTTTGAGGTACGCCCACGTAAGGTAAAAGTATCATCTTCGTACTTCAAGATGATAAAATCAGTTTCTCCGCCACGAGCATTTGGAAAGGATGGCGATACAAATCGGAAATGATGCAATATACTGTTAAAAGTATCAAAGCTAATAGTAGGTCCTTCTGTTATATCGTATGAAAAGAAAGAAGTTACTTCGTCATTAGTATAACTTACTTCCGACGAGGCAGTTACTTTTCCATCTTTTAGTTTTATCAAGAAGTTGTATCCTCCTATACTTCGGTGTGCTTTTGGAAAATCTTTGTCGGTAGCAAAAACCTCAGGCTGATAAGGGTATACCCAGTAGCCTACCCGATATTGCTCGGGATAGTAAGTCAATAGCCAATAACCATCATTTTCTAACGTTTCTTTGTAGTTTTTTAGCGAATCGACAGTACGTTCTGAGGCTTTTTTTGCAAAGGTCTCCTCTTCTTTATAATTACAGCTTATAAAAAGAAAAAGTGATAGAGATAAGAATATATATTTTTTCATTGTTGTATTAACGGGTTAATTTAGTGAAATCTTTTCGTTCTACAGGTACACCATCAAAGGTTTTACCTGCTACGTATGGGTATCGGCTGCGTATTTCAGCGCGTAGTTCATCAAGATTAATGTTCCATTCATCTTGCAGGTATTTCTTCATTATGGCTATCTTTTGTTCTATTTTCTGTTTTCCAGTATAGGTTTCAGTAGTTCTTATCTTTCGGTCTGCCTTTTTCAAAACCTCTTCCCATACACTGGTTGATTCGTAGGGAGTATTGTTTTCCGAGAGAAGATTACCGTAATTACTGAATTTTGCTTTCCAGGCGTTGTATAAAGCGTCGTTAAAACCATCGCCGTTAGCATCTAAACTGCGGTCTGTAGTAGCACAGTCACAGTCTAAAGTAGCGTTGTAATACACTATATAGCGCGCTAATAACTCTACAAAATCTTCATCGTGGTCAAAGCTTGAATAAGCAGTGATAAAGCCCGCTCTCAAGTAATTCTTGGTACTAAAGTTCCATTCGTTTACCCAGCGGTCATTTTTGTAGTCACTTGCCGATATTTTTTCATAATCGGTAGTGTACAGTTTTGCCTGATGCCAAGTGTGTGCATTCTCGTGATAAAGAGTAGCCAAGATATTGTCATTTAGCCAATAGATGTTATTAGGTTCTAAGTGGTTTATCTCGGTTAGGTGTATTTTTATACCCGCAGTAGCAAGTCCTACTAACTTAGTACCTGTAGGGTTAAAAGCAGGCTCTCCTATTAAGATAAGAGTATTAAATGAATGCTCTTTCATAAAGGTTTTAGAAGTTAGCTTCACATAGGGGTCTATAAATAGATAATTGAAAATGTTAGCAAATTCTATCGCTTTATCATACTTAGTAGGAGTATATGTATAGATTCTGCTGATTTCTCGTTCTAAAAAGCGGTATAATATCTGTATGTTATACGGTTTAGCAAAATTCTCATCTAAGTACTTATCTAAATCATTTTGAGGAGTCAAGTTTTGGCTTTCCTCTCCACTGCCAATGATAACACTCTCATCGGCTAATTTATCGTCATTATCACAGCCTAAAAAAGCTAAGGCTAAAAAAAGGTATAGTATTTTTTTCATATTATATTTTATTATCTTGGGTTTGCATCCATTCCTTTACCTATTACAGCATCAGGTAGCTGAATTGTTCTTCGTAAGTCGTTAGCTGGTAATACTAATTTTACGGTAGCCTCATTGCGGTTTGAGTTATCACTTTGGTAACGAGCTACTTCTATGTTGTAGCGGCGTACATCTTGCCAACGTAAGCCTTCGCCTAAGGTCAGTACCCGTCTGCATTGTAGTACATAGTGCAATAAAGGTTCTTGTACTCCATCACTACTGATAGTAAATGAAGGACTGAGACGTTTCTTTTGGGTAGCACCATTAACTGTACTTTCAGAGTAGGCTATACCATTGTAAAAGCTTATAATTTCATCTTTTGTTACTGTATTGCTACTAGTATACCCATTAATAGTTGTTTGCTGAATAAACTTAGAAGTAAACATATTCAAGTCATCTACGGCACTGTCATATTGTCCTAATAGCACTTTAGCTTCTGCTCTCACTAATAGAGTTTCATCAGTAGTAAAAGGAATCATTATAGTACGGGTAGTACCATTGTCTTTAAAAGTAGGAAATTTACCATAAACAACGGCATCACGTCTATTGTCAAACACATCAAAAGGAGTAAACCAATAAAACTCATAACCAAAGTTAGGCTTGCCCGAGTTTCCTTGTTTGTCCCAAGGGTTAGCAGTAGCCAAAGTTTCACCCGCTATGCGGTGGTTGTGAATGAACCGGCTTGCATAAGTAGTTACAAAATAACTAGATGAAATTACTGAAAAAACAGGTTGTAGCATTAGGTTAGCAGTTTCGTCTTCACGAGTATAGTAAATACCAAACTTTTCTATATCAGTACCACCTGTTTTAGTAGCATCTCTAAAGTCTTGCCAATTGCGCAACATATTCTTAGTTGTAGTGTTGTTGGTAGTCAGCACTACATTGGCAGCATCCAAAGCTTTTTGCCACTGTTGGTAATATAAGTAAAATCGCGCAGCAAAAGCGTAGGCAGCTTTCTTATTGAAGTGATATTTAGGCATTTCATAACTGCTATCATCTATTAGCGGTAAACCTTCGGTTAAGTCAGCATCTATTTGTGCATATACTTGGGCTACAGTACCTCTACTGTATCTGCCGTCCAATTCAGTTTCCGAGTGTAACATATAAGGAATACCTAAATCAGTAACACTACTATTAGGGTTGTAAGTATTAGAAAAAAGATTTACCAATACAAAGTGAGCGTAAGCACGTGCTACCAAGGCTTCTCCTTTACTAGCGTTAGTAGCTTCAGGGTTGCCCATTTTTTCAATAGCTTCTAAAGCAGTATTGGCGTGATTGATAGCCTTGTAATGGCTTGTCCAGATATTCTGTAATCCATCATTATCCGAATATTCTTGTATCCGTTGCCAATATGAAGCCTCTTGGCTCAAAAAGTTAGCGTATGATATTATAGTTCCTATATCAGCTATATTATCCGATGAAAGCTCACTTACCACCGCAGTACTTGCCGCAGGGTAAGCGTTCGTAACTAATCTTTTTACTTTTTCAGGAGTATCAATTCGCACTTGGTTATCGGGTAGTTCATCAAGTAATGAGTTACAAGCAGTAAGCGTTAGTGCGCAGATACCTATTAGTATATATATATTTTTCATTTCTCTTCTATTTAAAAATTAAAGACCTACACGTAAGGTAAAAATAAGTCGTTTAGCAGCAATAGGTGAATAACCTTTAGCCAAATAGTCAGGGTCATCACCATTAAGCTTTTTATCAGCGTAAAGTAGTGCAAGGTTAGTACCTTGCAGTTTCATACTTAGTTGGCGCAATTTATTTCGCTTCAAAAAATCTCTACCAAAGGTATAACCTATCGAAATTTCTTTTAATCGTATATTATCGCCCTTAGCTATCCGAGTGTTAGAGTAATCATAAGTGTCATAAGCCTGTTTTATGTTACTATAACCACCATAAAGGTCATACATATAAGTAGTGTAGAGTACTGGTATGTTAGTGTGATTTTCATCACCAGGATATTGCCAACGATTATTTAGTTCGCGCGGAGCTACCCAAAAATCATTGTATGAGTTAGTAAGCTTGCGCAAACGAACCACATTGCCATAAGAATAGGTAAATACTACTCCCAATGAAATGCCTTTATAGCTAAACGAGTTGCTAAAACTTCCTTTATCAGTAGGAATAAGCGTACCCGAATACTCTAAAAAGTCTACATTCCTGCTATCAAAACGAATACCACTCACAGTACTATTGCCTTTGGCGTCCAAGAAAGTAGGTAACCCCTTGTCGTTTAGTCCGTTAAAAGGTACAGAGAAGATTGATTTTAAAGGATAACCCTCTTTAGCAAAACCTCCTGCCGATTTAGAACTACTTGAATAGCCAATCATATTACGCACAGTAGGATTGGTAAGCAGTTTAGTAATTTCGTTCTCAGAACGTGAGTAGATAAACGAACTTTTCCAACTGAAGTCTTTAGTTTTGATATTAGTAGTTTCCAGTCCCAATTCTACTCCGTGAATACGTAGTTCAGCCATATTTCCTTTCTTGGTGATAGTACCTCCCATACCTTGTGTAACGATACTACCTATCAAGTCGTAACTTCTGCGGTTAAACCATTCAGCCGATACGTTAATACGATTGTTAAACAATCCAAACTGAGTACCAAGGTTTAGCTCTTGGTTCTTTTCATAAGTAAGGTCGTGATTAGCGTTATCCACTATGTTGAGTCCTATTTCGCGTTTAGACGAGTTGCGCCAAGGCATATTCGTATAAATCTGTGAAAGTGAATTGCTAACCGATGGTGAAATAGCAGTTATCCCAAATGAAGCTTTAAATGATAAGTGCGAAAGAGGTTTAAGATATTGGAAGAATTTTTCGTTGCTCACATTCCAGTTTACCCCCACGTTCCAAGTAGGCATCCAACGTATATAGCGTGATTCAGCAAATTTATTAGAGGCATCATAGCGCAAGGTACCATTTATAGTATACCTATTGTTAAAAGTATAACTACAATTACCAAAAAAAGCCTGATTGTTACTTACTGTATTGTAGATACTGTAGTAAGTACTATTTTCCTCTTGTAATTTTTTGAAAAACAAATAAGTGTAATAACTGTAATTACCAGAGCCAAAAAGCACACCATAGTTTTGATTTCTATCATCAGTACCTTTATAATTATCCATTTCTACCCCTGCGAATGCCGATACATTGTGAAGTCCTCCTTTAAAGCTATCGTTATAGCGCAAGGTAGCACGAAAGTGATTACTAGTAATACTAACGTCTTTTCGCTCACGTATTCCCCCTTCAGGTAAAACTATGTTAGGTAAGTCGTAAGGGTCATTAGGGTCATCGTATAACTTAGGGTTATAACGGCGTACTAATGAATTAGGCATTGCTCTGTACGATTGGGCATAGTTTGAGTTTTCCTTATACTCAGTATTTTGCTCACTGGTGTAGTATCTGATAGCACCCATCATCGTAGCCTCTACTTTTTTTGAAATCTTGTAGGTAAGTTCCGCCTGTAGCCTCAAGTTAGCTATGTTAATATTCTTGTAAGCGTTATCTATTTCATTAAAAATGTTATAAGGAGCAAAATCATTTACATAGTACTCCTTAGGATTCATACTGCGTGAGTGCGTTATAGCATAATCGTACACATCTTGCTTAGGAGTCGTTTCCTTTTTGTATGAAAGGTCTGAAATTACATTCAGCTTGAATTTAGAAGATAAATTATAGTTAGCATTTAAGTTGCCTGAAAACTGACTCAGTTTGTCTCCTATCGTCCATCCTGGGTCAGAAAGGGCGCTTAGAGATGCGTAATAAGATGATTTTTCAGTACCTGAAGAAAAAGAAAGTGTATGGTTCTGCATTATACTAGTTTGGAACAACTCATTGAACCAGTTTGTGTTTCTCCGTTCAGCAGCTTGTAGGTAAGCCGTACGTCCAGCTTCAGTATTAGGTACTACCGAATTGCCATTGCGGTCTAATACATAAAATAAATCGTACATCCGCCCTATAATCCCTTTGTTTTGGGTGATAGATTGGTTTTCCGATTTAAAGTGACCTCCTCTCATAAGCTCCTGTACCACCGACATTTGGTCTTGTGAGTTCATAATATTGTACTCACCATAAGTAGGTATGAATCTAAAAGTCGATTCATTTGTGTAAGTAATATTACTACCGCCGGTACTACCTCGTTTAGTAGTGATAGCTACCACACCCCCTATGGCGCGTTGTCCATAGATAGCCGTAGCCGAAGCATCTTTTAGCACCTTAAAACTTTCTATACTCTCAGCAGTAAGCCCTGGTATAGCTGCAGCAATAAGCATTTTTGCATCATCCGATACAAGGTCTTCAGGTTTCAAATCAATAGTCCCCTGTAGAACCACCCCATTTAGTACCCATAAAGGCTTGGAACTGCCCGAAATAGAAGTAGCTCCACGCGTATTCGTATTCATAGGGGCTTGAGTTGTAGTGGTATGTGTAGTAGTACCCATAGTGGGCGTAGAGGTACCCGTAGTAAGTGTAGTAGTGCCTGTACGAGTTCGTATTTGCCCTAAAACAGACATACTCCCACCCATAACTAATAGCAAAAAAAGTAGTGTTTTTAGTTTTTGCATATTCATCTTTTAAATTTGATAAAACAGTTGTTTTTTAGTTTCTAAGAATAGTTTTTCTTTTCAAGGCGCAAATGTAGTAAAAAATAAATATCAATGCAAATATTTTGACAAGAAAAAAAAGATAAACGCAAGAGATTTTTTTTATCTTTTCAAATGCCCAAAGAATCACATATACACTAACAGATTTTTTGTGCTTGGAGCTACCCTATGTAAAAAGGCTGCTAATATTCACAACTCACTATATACCGAGTAGGTCAAATGCACGAAATTTTTATCTATACCCTAACAGAAAATTTTTCTGTTTGAGCCTTGACCGAAGGATAAGCGAAGGATAAGCGAACTATGAGCGAAGGATGAACCCTCTATAACCGAACCCCCTATTTCTGCCAAAACACCCAAAAATAGCATATTTTTCTATTTTACCCCTCAAAAGGCAGAAAAACAAGTTTTCGGCATATTCTCTGATTTACAAATTTCGTGCGCTTGCTCTATATGCTTAAAGAAAAAACAGCAAAATAACAAATAAAAAAAATGAGGATATCGATTTGCAATATCCTCATTTTTAATTTTTTATTCTTTATTTTACTGTGCATTTTGAGTTGTGGTCTCAGTAGCAGTAGCTTCTTTTTCACGTTTGCGAGCCACTTCGATATAAGTTTTGAACTCTTTGCCATATTTAGAGGCAGCTACCTCTTTATTGAGTTTTCCATAAATAGAATCCAAGTATTTTACACGCGTATTAGGAGCGTCTACTAATACTACATACGGAGTGATGTATGAATCGGGGTGGGTAAGAGCATAGTTCAGTACGAAGAGATGCCTGCGGTAGTTATTTTTTTCAGAGGCTATATTCAATGAATCCGATAGGGCTGTATTACCTGCCTTGAAAGCATTAATTTGTTTCTCCAATAGTTCAGCATTGCGTCGCCCATACTGCCTCATAGTATGAGAGTAGTCTTCGTATTCTTTTTGTGATTTAGAGCCATTAATCTTAGCTTTTACCTCAAGCATATCAAATGAACTATTGATGTTAATAATTGTATCTTCACCAAAAAACATAAGCCTATCACCTAAATCGGTGCCAGCTTGCTTTTTTAAGTCAAGGTAGATGTAAAACACCTCAGGACTTTCTAAATGTCGTTTGAAAGTAAACTTACCACTGCCATTCGCTACTACCGAATCTATATTGGTTAGTTTATCTTTTACGTACTGCTGCAAATAAATAGTTCCGACCTTTAGTCCATCGATATTACCTTTTACAGTCATTGTGTTTTTTTCTTCTCTGTCGCAAGCCACCATTATTAATAGTGCCGACACTGCCATTAATATTCTTTTCATTATAGTTATTATTTAGTCACAATCTCTTAATTGTTAATTCTCAGTTGTACTAACCACTGATTTCATAGTTAGTGCTTTGTTTTGTGTTTCTTCGTATTCCTTTTCAGCGATAGAATCTTTAGTAATACCACCACCCACGTACAGATAAGTATGTGAATCAGTAATTTGCATACAGCGCAAATTTACATATAAAGCCTGTTCTTCCTCCGATATGTTTCCGCAATAACCAGTGTAATACAATCTATCATAAGATTCATTGTTTATAATGAACTGTCGAGCCTTCTCAGTAGGATAACCACATACAGCAGGGGTAGGGTGTAGACGGTTTATAACCTCAAAAACTTCTTCTTTTTTTATTTTCCCTTTAATTTCAGTACATAAGTGCATAACTTTACCTGCTTGTACTGTTTTTGTAGCCGAAACCTCAATATGTTCGGCATAGCCTTGTAGTTGTTTTACAATAGTATCGGTAACTATTTGTTGTTCTTGTATTTCCTTATCTTGCCAAATTACTTCCTTATCCTTTTGTGAGGGAGTAGGCATAGTACCAGCTAAAGCCATAGTCCTAAAACTACCGTTGTGATTATGTAATAATAATTCGGGAGTAGCCGCTAACCAAGTACCTACTTTAGGGTGATAGAATAAATAACAAAAAGCAGAAGGATAACGCTCTACCATATTAGCAAAGCTCTTAAAACGGTTAGCAGCAAAAGGGAGAGTGATTTTTCGAGAGAGTACTACTTTTTCAAAGGTACCTTGTTCTATATACTCAATAGCCTTAGTTACTAAAGCTATATGCGCTTGTTTCTCAGCGTTACTATCTTCTAAACTTTCAAGATTGCTATTTTCAGTTATGGGTATTGTAGGAAGATTGCTTACAGTAATATTATTTGGAGTAATGATAACAGCAGGTGAACTGCTGTTAAAAGGCGCAAAAAGAAAACCCTCTTGCACTTTTTTATCAGGGGTGAAATGATGAAGGGTATCATCATCTTGTTCTATAAACACAACCGATTTTTGATAAGGATACTTGTAACATACAAAGGGCAATTGCTCAGTGTATTTATGCTGTGCTAACTGCATTAGTTCTTCAAATGAAATACAATCTTCAGGTTTTATCATCATAAATAAAAAACTTGCTTTGTTAAGGTTAATTATAATGTTTGTGAATCGTAGAAGGCTTTAAATACCCCATTTTGTGTTAATAACTCATCTTTAGTGCCTTGTTCTACTAATTTTCCATCACTAAGCATTAGTATTTTGTCGGCATATTTAGTAATTGATACCCGATGACTCACAATGAGCACTGTTTTACCCACTAAGCTATCTCGAAGGTTAGTAAGTATTCTCTCTTCAGTATCAGTATCAACGGCTGAGAGGCAATCATCTAATAAATAAATCTCCGCAGGTTTTAGTAAGGCTCTTGCAATAGCTACTCGCTGGCGTTGTCCCCCACTAAGTGAAACCCCTCGTTCACCTAACATTGAGTCATATTGATTAGTAAATTCTACAATATTGTTATGCACTACAGCTTTTTCACAAGCGGCTATTATCTCTGCATCAGTAGCGTTATTGCCAAAACGAAGGTTGTTGCGAATAGTATCTGAAAATAAGAAGTTTTCTTGAGGTACTACTGAAATAGCTTTGCGTAGGCTATGTAGATTAAGCTCTTTTATAGGAGTGCCTCCTATACGCACTTCGCCTTCGGAAGTATCATACATACGAGCAACGAGGTCTAAAATAGTAGTTTTACCGCTACCTGTTTTACCTATAATAGCCACAGTTTGTCCTGCTTTAATATCAAAAGAAATATCTTTTAGAGCCTCGATACCTGTATCGGCATAGCGAAATGATACTTTATCAAAAGTAATGTCACCTTTTATAGGGGTAAGTTCTCCTACAAGGTTACGAATTTCAGGTACTTCTGATAAAAACTCATTAATACGTTTTTGTGAGGCTTCAGCTTGTTGTACTATAGAGCTCACCCAACCTACTGTAGCTACAGGCCAAGTAAGCATCATCACGTAAATACTGAACTCCACTATTACCCCTATTGATTGTATTTCGCCAGTGTAATAAAGTCTGCCTCCAATAAAGATGACAAAAATGAGGCTCAGCCCTATCATCAGTATCATAGTAGGAATGAAAAAAGCCTGTATTTTAGCCAGCTTGATATTTTTTTGTCTTCCGTCTTCAGCCAATACCGCTAATTGAGCATCGGTAGTAGCCTCATTGTTATAAGCTTTGATAACGCCAATACCTGAAAAGGTTTCTTGTGAAAAGGTTGATAAGTCGGACAGATAAGCCTGTACCTTCATTGTTTCGGTATTTATTTTCCTACTCATTTTATAAATAAGCACCGATAAGATAGGTAGAGGAATTAAGGTGAAGAGGGTTAGTTTAGGCGAGATGATAAACATTAGCGGAATAACACAAGCAAAAAGAGTAATGGTTTGCACACTATACATAATAGCAGGACCAGCATACATACGCACTTTTGAAACATCTTCACTGATGCGGTTCATCAAATCACCCACTCTGTTACGTTTGTAAAAACTCAACGATAACTGTTCATACTTCTTAAATATCTCGTTTTTCATATCATATTCAATATAACGAGAAACATTGATAATAAGTTGCCGCATAAAAAACATCAAAACAGCCGAAATGATAGTTGTTCCGATAATAATAAGCGAATACTCTACCAATAAAGAAGTTATTTGAGAAGCATCTTTAGTAGCCGATTGAGCATACTGTTCAATGGCTGCTATTGAGTTCTTTACATAGCGAGGCATAAATAATGAAAATATGCGTGAAACGACAGTGATAAAGATACCCAGCAGCAGGTGGTATTTGTACTTGAAAAAATATTTGCGTATATGTTTTAGGTGCGCCATTAATATTTGTTTGTTATTGATGCTTCCACTGGTATGCTAATAGAGTATTTTTCAGTAGCATAGCAATAGTCATAGGGCCAACTCCACCTGGGACAGGGGTTATAAACTCAGCTTTAGGGCTAACCTCATTGTAAGCAACATCACCTACGATGCGATACCCCTTGGCTGTAGTATCATCTTTTAAGCGGGTAATACCTACATCTATCACTGTTACTCCTTCTTTTACCATATTGCCTTTTAAAAATTCAGGAATACCTAATGCCATTACAATAATATCAGCTTGTTTAGTAAATTCGGAAAGGTTGGGAGTATGGCTATGGGTAAGGGTGACAGTAGCATTGCCCTGACCACCTTTTTGGCTTAACAATATGCTAATAGGACGACCTACTATATGTGAGCGCCCTACAACCACCACGTGTTTTCCTTTAGTAGGCACTTGATAGCGTTTTAGCAGTTCCATAATACCAAAAGGAGTAGCAGGGATAAAAGCATTCATATCTAATGCCATTTGTCCAAAGTTAGCAGGGTGAAATCCGTCTACATCTTTAGCAGGGTCTACAGCCAATAGAATTTTCTGTTCATCGATGTGTTTAGGCAGCGGTAACTGCACTATATACCCGTCAATATCGGCATTAGCATTTAGCTTGGCTATTTCCTGCAAAAGAGCTTCTTCACTGATATTGGCAGGTAGTTTTACCAAAGTAGAAGCAAAACCTACTTGCTCACAGGCTTTTACTTTACTACCTACATAGGTAAGGCTTGCACCATCGTCACCTACTAATACAGCTGCCAAGTGAGGTGCTTTTTTACCTGCAGCTTTTAGTACTTTTACTTCCTCAGCAATCTCTTGTTTTATGGCTTCCGAAGTTTTTTTTCCGTCTAAGATAGTCATATTTATTTAGTTGTTAGGTTCTTCTTCTTCAATATCAGGCATTATTTCGTTAGCAGTCTTTTTTACGTCGGCTAATGAATCAAAAAATCCTTTAAACGAAACAGGTGTATGGGTTCTTTCAATTTCAGCAACCAATTGCTTAACAACATCCATAGGCACAGCTTCTTCACCTACGGATAGGTCGGTATTAAAATTGATGCCTGCAATCATAGTTTCATTATGCATTTCAAAACAGTTACCAATAAACTCTTCCAATGAAAGGCTTTTTACTTCACCCTCAATCCAATCTTCTACTTTACAGGCTTCTGCTTTAGCAGCTTCGTCCCAATAGTATACTATTGGCAGCTCTCTGTAATTTTCGGATAAATAGAATATTTTAGAGATGAATATGGCATAACTATCGCCTAACCACAAGTAATATACCTTCCTGTTTTTTACTATTGTTTTAATAAAATCCTCAAGCATACCTATTAATTGTTAATTGATTACTTATCGCATTCCTTGCATCATCTGCATCATTTTTCTGCCACCACCGCCTTGCATCATTTTCATCATCTTGCTCATTTGCTCAAACTGTTTCATCAGTTGGTTTACTTCCTGAATATCACGACCACTACCTTTAGCAATGCGTTTTTTGCGGCTCATATCAATAATAGCAGGTGTGCTACGTTCTTTAGGTGTCATTGAGTGGATAATAGCTTCGATGTGCTTAAAGGCATCGTCTTTAATATCAAGGTCTTTTACGGCTTTTCCTACACCAGGTAGCATACCAAGTAGGTCTTTCATACTACCCATACGTTTTATTTGTTGTATTTGCTCTAAGAAATCGTCAAATCCGAATTGGTTTTTAGCGATTTTCTTTTGTAATTTGCGTGCTTGTTCTTCATCAAACTGTTCTTGGGCGCGTTCTACCAATGATATTACGTCACCCATACCGAGTATACGGTCGGCCATACGGTCGGGGTAGAACACATCGATAGCATCCATTTTTTCACCAGTACCAACAAACTTAATAGGTTTGTTCACTACTGATTTAATTGTAATGGCAGCTCCCCCGCGTGTATCACCGTCTAATTTGGTAAGTATGACCCCATCAAAGTTCAAGACATCATTAAAAGCTTTAGCGGTATTAACGGCATCTTGCCCAGTCATAGCATCTACTACGAAAAGGGTTTCTTGAGGGTTTAGAGCTTTGTGAATGTTAGATATTTCATTCATCATTTGCTCATCGACAGCTAATCGTCCGGCAGTATCGACAATTACCACATTCAGGTGGTTATCTTTGGCGTATTGTACCCCTTTTTGGGCAATATCTACAGGGTTGTTATTTCCTTTGTCGGAGAAGACAGGTACGCCTACTTGTTCTCCAACAATATGTAACTGGTCGATAGCAGCAGGACGATACACGTCACAAGCTACCAACAGTGGTTTTTTGTTCTTTTTATTTTTTAGAAAGTTAGCTAATTTTCCTGAAAAAGTGGTTTTACCAGAACCTTGTAAGCCCGACATTAGGATAACAGTAGGATTACCCGATAGGTTTACCCCAGCGGCATCTCCTCCCATTAGTTCGGTAAGCTCATCTTTTACAATTTTCACCATTAGCTGACCGGGCTGTAGGGTAGTAAGTACCTGTTGCCCAATAGCTTTTTCCTTAACTTTATTGGTGAAATCTTTAGCTATTTTGTAGTTCACGTCGGCATCTAAGAGAGCGCGGCGTACTTCTTTTAGCGTTTCGGCTACGTTAATTTCGGTAATTTTACCGTGCCCTTTTAGGTTATGAAGGGCTTTCTCTAATTTATCACTTAAATTATCAAACATCTTTATTCAGTTTATAAAAGTGGGGCAAAGGTAGTAAAAAAACTGGAAAGTAAAAAATATATTAAAAGAGGATGCCAAAAAAAATAAGGCACCCTCTTCATTTTAATATGAAAAGTCATTAAACTACTTTGCTTTTCCTTGGTTTGCAACGCTGTTAATAGCAGCAGCAATAGCCTCTTGGTCACCTAAATAATAGTGCTTAATAGGTTTTAAATTGGCATCTAATTCATATACTAACGGCACTCCTGTAGGGATGTTTAGTTTTAAGATTTCTTCTTCAGACAAGCCGTCGAGGTATTGTACTAAAGAGCGCAAACTATTACCGTGAGCAGCAATAATTACACTTTTACCAGCTTTGATATCGGGAGCTATTTCGTTAAACCATATAGGTAACATACGGTCATAGCAATCTTTAAGGCTTTCACCTGCCGTTTTTTCTTCAGCACTTAGAGCAGCGTAACGGCGGTCGTGTGAAGGGTGACGTTCATCGGTAGCTTCAATAAGGGGTGGACGCACATCGTAAGAACGGCGCCATAGAAGCACTTGGTCATCACCATATTTAGCAGCGGTTTCGGCTTTGTTAAGTCCTTGTAGCGCTCCGTAACTTTTTTCGTTTAGACGCCAACTTTTGTGAGTAGGCACCCACAAATCACCCATAGTTTCTAAGGCATTGTTCAAAGTTTTGATAGCGCGTTTTAATACAGAAGTATAAGCGACATCAAATTTGAATCCTTCCTCTTTCATTACGCGTCCGGCTTCACGAGCTTCTTGCACTCCTTGCTCGGTTAAATCAACATCTTGCCACCCAGTGAATAGGTTAAGTTTGTTCCACTCACTTTGTCCGTGGCGTAAAAGTACTACTTTATACATATATTTCAAATTTTTAATTTTATTATTCATCTTTTTTACCCAAGCCTTTTAAGAAGTTACCTATTTGCTTTTTAGCCTCTTTTTTGGCTTCTTCTTTAACTTTTTCTTTAGCTTGTTCTTTCACAGCGGTAAGAGTACTGTCTTTGTTTTTCATTAGTCCGCCAATGGCTTGGGTTACCTCACCAGCAGTGCTAGAATTAGTTTTACTTGCCAAAGCATCTTGTAAGGCATTGGTACCTTTGTTAGCAAGGTTATTAATTTGATTTTTAGCTATTTGGGTAGCCAAGTCTTTTACTACTGTTTTTACATCGGTGCTTACTTGTGGTTTTTGGAAAGTACCTCCTACTGTAGCTATTACGGGTAAGTTGCCTATTTTTTTCTGATTATCGGGAGTTAGTTTGGCAAGTAAGTTTTCAGCCTCTTTACCCAACATTTGTGGAGGTACATTAAAGGTTAGCTTATAGTTCATCTGTTGGTCAAAACCGTGTGATCCAGCTACATCAATAGCTACCTCTTTGTATTTAATAGTAAAAGGTTTGAAAACTACTTTTCCGTCTTGAAAATCAATAGCAGCCTTAACATCATTCAAGTTTAGTTTAGAGAGGTTTAAGCCAGAAAACTGACTATCTAAAGCAGAGAGTAGGGGAGAGGTTTCGGCAGCCACACGAGAATCGACTAATGCGCCTAAAAAATTACCTGAAATAGTATTAAGGTCGGGGGTTAAGTCGTCTTTTAATTTTCCTTTTACGTTAATGACTGTATTTACTTTTCCTTGTACTACTTTTGCAATAGGAGCTATTTTCTCTAACATTGTTATTTGAGAGAAGGCTTCGGCTACATTTAGTTTATTGAGGTTCAAATTTACATCAAAAGTAGGAGTAGTTTCTTTGGTAGATAATCCACCTGCAATACCTATGGAGCCGCCAAATATATCGGTACGCAAGTTCTCTAAGGTTACTTTTTCGTCCTTAATCACCAATTTGCCCGATACATTACTAAGGTTTAAATTGTCATAAAGTACACTGCCAGCTTTGGCACTAAGAGTACAATCTAAAAAAGAAGGTACTTTAATAGAAGCTGCCGTAGCAGTAGTTGGGCTATTAGTAGTTTCGGCAGTAGCCGTAGGTGTAGCGGTTGCGGTAGCGGGTTGCATAAAATCGTTCACTACTAACTTATCAGCCGAAAGGTTAAAATTTCCTTTAAGGGTTTCTTTTTTAAATGCAAAGCCGTAGAAATTATCAATAGCACCATTTAAATGCAAATCACTACTGCCTGTGCGGGCATCGAATTTAGATAAGCCTATATGAGAAGGGTTAAAGGACAAGCTCATTTCGTCGATATGGAAAGGTTTTACAAACTCTTCGCCAGCATACACAAATTGGGCGAGAGATAAGTTACCTTGTGCCTTGATATTTTGGTAATTCTTTGTTTCGACAGACTTCATATCGAGTTGGGTAGCGATATCGGCTTTGAAAATACCTTCTAACTTTTTATCTAACGAAATAGGATAAGCTTGTGATAGGTTAGCCAAGTTAATAGAGCCTTTAGCTGCCAAGTCGATATAAGGGTTTACCATCATATTGCTTATATTGGCAGTTGCCCAGAAGCTATCTTGGTCGATAGTCATAGCAAATTTGCTAAGATTTACCTTAGTGTCATTCATCACGCCAGTAGTGTTATTCACTTTCAAATCGATAGAGATGTTTTGTATGGTTTTAGGTAAATCGGGGTACTTAACAGAAGCATTATCGGCATACATTTCAATTCCGAAAGTAGGAATTTTATCACCTACCATATCGCCTTTGGCAAAGCCTTTTAAGGTAAGGTTACCGGTAGTTTTTACATTCTCGATACTTTTAGAATACTCTTCGGGGATAAGAGCTAAGAAGTTTTGAAAGGTATTGGTAGGGGTGCTGAAAGTAAGGTCATAACGTTGCCCATCGTCCAAGAGCTGTATAAAACCATCGAATACCAAATCTAAGCGGTTTACAGTAGCTTTGTTGTCTTTGAAAGTGTATTTTTGGTTTTTGAGGTCGATTCCTAATAAGGCTTGTAGGGTGATAGGTACTTGTTTCATAAAAGTACTATTGCCCATAGCGAATGTTAGATTGGCTTTAGATTGGGTGTCTAAATCCAATATTTCTTCGGCGAAATTACCTTTACCACTGTGATAAATATCGGCTATTTGCATAAAGATATCGCCGTCGTCCATTTTAAAGGTAAATTTAAAATTTTCGACACTATACTGCTGAATGTCGAGCTTTATAGGGGCAGATTCATCAGTTTCTTGTGTAGGCTTATCGGAAGGAATGGCAATATCATAGTTACCGACTCCTTCTTTATTAAAGTGGATATAGGCAGAAGCGTCTTTTACGTTTGCCCCAAGTAAATTGTAGTTACCCGCTATTAGGTCTTTTATGCTAAGAGATACATCAATATGCTTAGCTGCAAAAAGAGTATCACCTGCAAAAGGCTCTTTGTTCACTAATACAAAATCACTAAGGGTAACTTGAGCTTTTGGAAAATCTTTGAACAAACTAATATCGACATCGTTCAATGAAATAGTAGCTTTTAAATTCTCATTCGCCATTGCTATTACTTTTTCTTTGATAGTATCTTTGAAAAAATAAGGAATAGCCACCATCGCAATAAGAAGAAGCAATACAAATATGCCTCCCCACTTCAGTATTTTCTTAACTATTTTCATCGTGTTTTTTTTATAAATTTTTTCTGAGGGCAAAGGTACAAAATAATTAACAATTAACAATGAACAAAGCGCATTTTTTTTGGGTATTAACAATTATCAATTAGCAATGGACTCTAATTGTGAAAATATTACTATCTTTGCCGCAAATAGACTAAAAATGCAAATAGAAGTTCAAGGTTTAACAAAAATATACGGACAGCAAACAGCTGTGAACAGTATTGATTTTCAGCTTGAAAAGGGTGAAATAACAGGGTTTTTAGGTCCGAATGGGGCAGGGAAAACTACTACGATGAAAATGCTTACCGGAGCTCTTACTCCTACAGCAGGTAGTATAACGATTGGGGGTGTTGATATGCTTAAAAATCCTATTGAAGCACAAAAGAAGATAGGTTATTTGCCAGAACACAACCCTTTGTACACTGAAATGTACGTGCGAGAGTACTTGCACTTTATGGCAGGACTTTATAAGAATGTGCCTAAGGGTAGGGTAGAGGAGGTAATACTTCTTACAGGTTTATTGCCTGAAAGTAATAAGAAAATAGAAGCTCTTTCAAAAGGGTATAGGCAGCGTGTGGGGCTGGCTTCGGCACTTATTCACGACCCTGAAATACTTATTTTGGACGAACCTACTACAGGGCTTGACCCTAACCAATTAGTAGAGATACGCCATATTATTAAAGAGCTTGGCAAGCACAAAACAGTGTTACTTTCCTCACATATAATGCAGGAAATACAAGCGGTTGCCAGCCGTGTGATAGTGATAAATAAAGGGAATATAGTATTAGATAAGAAGATGAGTGAGCTACAAGGTAAAGACCAAATTATAGAAGTAGCTTTTGATTTTCGTGTAGAAGAACGCCTTTTGCGCAGTCTTCCTCATATTGTTTCGGTTACTAATGTGTTCGACTTTCTCTACCAATTACAGTTTGATACACAAACCGATATGCGTTCTTCGGTGTTTGATTTTGCTAATCAAAATGGATTAAAAATCCTCCAAATCAATCATAAACATACTGACTTGGAGGAAATGTTTCTTCAGGTAACGCGCGAGCATTAAATCTTTTTAAGTTGCTGTTGTAGCATACGTATTTGTTCGGTCATAAGGTGCTGTTTATCGAGTTTTTTAGCTTCGGTAAGCAGTTCTTGTGCCTCGCGTTTTTTGCGTTTTTGCATCATAATACCTGCTAGACTAAGTTTAGCCATAGCTACATCATAGCTCATATTAAGCCCTAATTGTAAGGCTTTGCGAAAGTACTTCTCGGCTTGGGTAAGGTTTTTTTGAGAATAGATAATGCCGTACATATAGTTGTAATACCCTTGTTGCTTGCGCATAAGGGCAGTTTCGGGCTCTACTATCTTGCTCAAATACTTTTCCATTCCTGCCATATCTTGTTTGCGCAAACGCAAAAAAGTGAGCAGTATATACTCATTTCGGAAATACAATAAAATAGGTATTGACGATAACAATATCAGCGCAATACCATTGCCTATGTTTCCTTGTACAAACTGCTGTACAGCCCACGCTATAATAAGCACAGCCACTACTATTTTCAAGTATTTGTTCTGTAGATATTTCATTTGTTTTGTTTTAAAAGTCTGCAAAAGTAGTAAAAATTATTGAACTATCCTAATTATTCGGTTATTTTTTCGACAAAGATGTCTTCGGGGTATTCAATACGAGTGAGGAACAAGCCAGAAGCGGGGACAGAGGCTCCTGCTTTACTGCGGTTTTTTCCTATAATAATATCCTCAAAATCAGTAAGAGAGAGACGTTCTTTTCCTACTTCGATAAGGGTTCCTACTATGGCTCGTACCATATTGCGCAAAAAGCGGTCGGCAGTGATAGTGAAAACAAGTTCGTGCCCTATTTGTTGCCAATAGGCTTGGTATACCTTGCATAAAAAAGTTTTTACATCGGTATGTGTTTTTGAAAAGCACTGAAAATCGGTGTAATAATACAATATATGAGCAGCTTCATTCATCAGGGCTACATTTAGTGGCAAGCTAAAAGACATACTGTAATTGTAATTGAACACATCTTTCTGGGTGCTGATGTGGTATTGGTAGGTACGACTGATGGCACTGAAACGGGCGTGCGCTTCGGGCGTAACTACATATATACTATCGATAGCGATATCGATAGGGAGAAAAGAGTTCAGTTTGGCTACTAAGTCGGGTGGTAAGGGGTTATTGGTGTCAAAATGTGCGTACATCTCTTGGGCGTGTACTCCGCTATCGGTACGCCCAGCACCTACCACTGCAATAGGTTCACGCAAAAGGGTGCTTAGGGCTTGTTGTAATACCTGTTGTACTGTCATAGCCTTAGGCTGTATTTGCCACCCGTGGTAATGCTTTCCAAAAAAAGAAAATTTGATAAAGAAACGCAAAACGATTAATAATTAGTAATTCACAATTAACAAAGGAGTTAGGAAATACTATTTCCTAACTCCTACTTTTATTTTTTAATTTTTATTTTATTCTCCTATTAATTTCTTGATACGTTGGAAGTTAGCTGTATCACCTAAAGCACCATATATAGTTTTAAGCTGTTCTAAGATATTACTAGAATTGCCATTGGCTTTGATAAAATCTTCTAATATATTGGCTGCTTTTTTGAACAAGTCGTCTTTTTCGGCTCTTAACTTGTCGAATTTTTCGTTATCGGCTTTTGAGGTGCCTAACTTGTTCATTTGTTCAACTAAAGCGTTACCTTCTTCAATGTAAGTAGTAGAAAGGTTAAGTACAGCATCGGGATAGTTAGGTTTTATGCGAAGAGCTTGCTCAAAGTTTTTGCGAGAGTCGGCAATATTTTTTTGTTGCATATTGATAACTCCCATATTGTAGTGCAAGTCGGCATTGTTAGGGTCTATCTCGGCAGCTTCAGCCATTAGTTCTTTAAATTTGTTTTTGTCGTCCAATTGCAAGTAAATATTAGCTTGGTTCAAGATAATATTTGCATCTTTAGGATAAGCTTTTCTGGCTTCTTCAAAAGCGCGTAAAGCTTCGTCATTTTTACCTTGTTCTACGTAAATGTAAGCGATATTTTTAACGATGTCGGCACGTCGTGAAGCAGTTTTTTCATTGCGAGGGCGTTCATGAGTTTTGGCTTTCACCATTAGGTCACGTTGATTTCTGTCGCCAAAAGCTACTTCTTGTTTGGTTTGTTTATCGGTAGCGTAGTACACCATTTCACTACCGTCGTAACGCAAATCTTTTAGCTCTTTGTAAATACGTACAGCATTATCATAATCTTTGCTTTGTACAGATACTACAGCGGCGTTGTACAAAAAGGCAGTGTCCTTAGGGCTTAGGCGGTACACTTGTTCATAAGCTATTGCAGCGTTTTTGAACATATTTTTCTTGTAGCTACTTTCGGCTTCGGTAGCAGCCATATTTACGATAGAAGGTTTTAGGGCTTCTACTTGGTTAGTGTATTTACCTTTGCCGCCTTCTAACTGTTTTACTTTAGCAAAGGCTTCGACCGCTGCTTGTAATGAAGGTATTGTTTTGACACTTTTTTTAGCAAACTCAACATTCATTTCTCCTACTAAGAAATAGTACTGAGGTGCAAATTCGGTTCCTTCTACATTACCTTTAATAGCATTCAAACCACTTTGGGCAGCAGGAAGCTCGCCCTTACGGATTTGTTTTTCAATCTCTTTTAATTCTTTTTTTTGACCGAAAGCTACAGCTGCAAATAGCAGAGCTGAAGCAATTAACAATGGTTTTTTCATATTGTTTTTGTAATTAACTTTTAATTAAGTAACATTTTCAAGCGGCAAATGTAAAACATATTTTTGAAAGTACCAAATTTTTTTTAAAACTTAACACGGAAGGGCGGTTTGGGAATTAGCAAATTAGGAAATTAGCAAATTAGGGAATTAGCAAATTCGGGAATTAGCAAATTCGGGAATTAGCAAATTCGGGAATTAGCAAATT
>CAUREJ010000019.1:0-33506 GCA_963523735.1 uncultured Capnocytophaga sp. | reverse complement strand
AAATTAGCAAATGAGGAAATTAGCAAATGAGGAAATTAGCAAATGAGGAAATTAGGGAATGAGGAAATTAGGGAATGAGGAAATTAGGGAATGAGGAAAATGCAATGTTTTTGGGGTTTTGTTGCGAATAATGTAAAGTGGGGGAACGGTTTTTAAACACTTGAAATTCAGTTATATAACGCTTATCCTTCGCTCACCCTTCGCTCTGCTTTCGCCCTGCCTTCGCTACGGCTTCGAGATGGCTCTAAGCTGGTTTTGATAAGGTTTTTGTTGTAATAGGTTGATTGTTAAGGAGTTGAGGTTCTGTCCAAAAAAGGGAGTTGGGATTGGTAATTTTTGAATTATTCGCAATAAAAATGTTTTTTTAGTCGCTATTCTTTAGTCGCTAGTTGTTGGCAAGCAAAGAAAGGTGGTAATTGTTCATTGTTCATTGCTAATTCTTTTGTACTTTTGCCGCGATGAAATACTTTAATGCTTAATGAATGATTTTATAGCTTTAGATTTTGAAACTGCTAATTATAACCTTAGTAGCGTGTGCAGTATAGGATTGGTGTTCGTGACTGATAAACAAATAACCGATACCTATTACGAACTTATTAAGCCCGCTCCTAACTATTACAACGCTATAAATACCCAAATACACGGACTTACACGTGCCGATACCGATACGGCACGCCTTTTCCCCGAAATATGGGCGGAACTATTGCCTAAGATAGCCGACTTGCCCATAGTGGCACATAATAGTCCGTTCGACCAGAGTTGCCTCCAAGCAGTATTAGCCTACTATGGGTTGCCGCCTTATGGGCAAAAGTTTTTGTGTACTTGTAGGCAAGCGCGTAAGGTTTTTAAAAGCTTGCCTAACCATAAGTTAGGAACGGTAGCCAAATATATAGGGTTCGATTTGGAATACCACCATCACGCCCTTGCCGATGCCGAAGCTTGTGCCGCTATTGCGTTGGAAGTTTTTAAGTAATTTATAAATCAAAAAATATTGTAAAACAACTTTTTATGAAACATCTTTTTTTATGTTTGCTATTCCCTTTTTTAGGGGCAGCGCAACCCGTTATTACAACTATGGAAGTGATAAAACCTTATCAGGAATATGACGGTCGGTCGTCCGTTAGTGAAACAGTAAGCGTTCTTGAAGACTATTTTAAGCGAGCAGGGGTTACTGTTTTTGCTACTATCGACCACCAGAAAGCCGCCGAAGAAGTAGGCGAGACAATGCCTCCTGCCACCTTGCTTGTGGTGGGAAATCCGAAAGTGGGTACTCCCCTAATGAAAGAAAGAATTATGTTCGCCATTGAGTTGCCCTTAAAAATATTGGTTTATGAGGAAAATGGTGGGGTTAGAGTACACTAACGAAGAGCTCAAGCTATTGCTGATAAATATAGACTAAAGGAAGGGGTAGCCACAGCCCGAAGGATAGACGAGGCTATGGAAAAGTTAATTAGTAATGCGCTGAGTAGGAAATAAGACTGCCTATATGTTGATAAAAAAATATGTATAGTTTGTTGCTAATTGGCAATAGTTTTGTACTTTTGCACAGTTAAATAAGCCTCTGTTTTTAATTGAGGTATTCAGAATGAAACGTTTAGTAATATTAGGCGGTGGTGAAAGCGGTGTAGGTACCGCTATTTTAGGCAAACAAAAAGGTTGGGAGGTATTTCTTTCCGACAGGGGTGCGCTAAAACCTCA
Organism: uncultured Capnocytophaga sp.; assembly: GCA_963523735.1. Taxonomy (GTDB): domain Bacteria; phylum Bacteroidota; class Bacteroidia; order Flavobacteriales; family Flavobacteriaceae; genus Capnocytophaga. The sequence continues at coordinate 31,808 of CAUREJ010000019.1, read as the reverse complement.
GTACCGCGAAACTCTTGAAAAAGAAGCTATAGCCTACGAAGAAGGCAAACATACCGAAGAGAAAATACTCTCTGCCAATGTAATTATGAAAAGCCCAGGTATCCCTGATAAGGCTCCGTTAGTGAAAAAGGCAGCAGAGCTGGGTATTCCTATTATTTCGGAAATAGAATTTGCTGCCCAATACACCGATAGCCTTATAGTTGGTATTACAGGTAGCAATGGCAAAACTACTACTACGATGCTCACTCACCACCTTTTTAAAGAAGCGGGCTTAGAGGTAGGGCTTGGCGGGAATATAGGCTATAGTTTTGCCGAATTGGTGGCTACCGATAATCCGCCTTATTACGTGTTGGAAATCAGTAGCTTTCAGTTAGACGGCATTAACCACTTTGCCCCTCATATAGCAGTATTGCTGAATATTACTCCCGACCATCTGGATAGGTATAACTATCAGTTTGAGAACTACATCGCTTCTAAATTCCGCATAGCGATGAACCAAACCGAGAACGATTACCTTATTTACGATGCCGACGACCCTGTGATAGCCGAATACTTGGCATCGCACCCTGTAAAATCAACCTTAATTCCGTTTTCAATAGAAAAAGAACTGCCTAATGGGGCTTACTTAAAAGACAACAAAATACGCATTATGCTAAAAGAACAACAAATAGCCGAAGTTACCGAAATTGATATTGAAGAACTGAGCTTGCGCGGCAAGCACAACGTTAAAAATACTATGGCGGCTGCCGTAGCGGCACGCTTGGTGAATATACGAAACGCTTCATTACGCGAAAGTCTTAAAGGCTTTAAAGGAGCCGACCACCGTTTGGAAGAAGTGAAAGTGATAGACGAGGTGACTTATATTAATGACTCAAAAGCTACTAACGTGAACTCGGTATATTACGCCCTCGATACTATTAAAACACCTATAGTGTGGATAGTAGGCGGACAAGATAAAGGGAATGACTATAACGCTCTGCTGCCTTACGTACACGAAAAAGTAAAGGCTATAGTGTGCTTAGGAGTTGATAATACGCCTATACTGCAATCCTTTTACTCGGTTATAGACCACATAGTTGAAACGCGCAGTATGGATGATGCCGTGCGTGCCGCTAAAGAATTTGCCGAAGCGGGCGATACGGTACTTTTATCACCTGCCTGTGCTAGCTTCGACCTTTTTAAAAGCTATGAAGACCGCGGTAACCAGTTTAAAGCTGCTGTAGCAAAATTATAGTGATGCTGAAGTGGGTATTAGAAAACATTAAAGGAGATAAAACGATATGGGCTTTGGTGCTTATGTCTACTCTGTTCTCCTTTTTGGCTGTTTACAGTACAAGTACTAACTTAGTGTATGTGGTAGGGCGAGGTACTACAGCAGGCTACCTTTTTAAGCACATTGTTTTTATGGGTGTAGGGGCTGGTACGCTGTTTGTTGTACACAGGGTTCCTTATAGGTTTTTTAGACCTATTGCTAAATTAGGGCTTCCGGTGGCTGTTATATTGCTACTGATAGCCAATGCGTTAGGAACTAATATTGAAGGGGTAAGTGCTAGCCGTTGGATTAACTTTGGTATCTTCTCATTCCAGCCCTCTACTTTTGCTTTAGTAGTGCTGATGATGTACGTGGCTTCCTATTTAGCTAAAAACTACGGTAAAAAACTGACTTTTAAAGAAACACTACTGCCCCTATGGACGCCCGTGAGTGTTATTATAGGCTTGGTGGTATTCTCTAACCTATCAACGGCTTTGTTAATAACAGGGTCGGTTTTTTTGCTCTGCTTTTTAGGGCGCTTCCCAATGAAGCACATCCTAACGGTAATGGTTATAGGCTTGCTGTTTTTACTTCTTTCTTTTCTTGTAATAAAGGCTTACCCCGAAATAATGCCCAGCCGTTTTAAAACGTGGGAAAATAGGGTGGAGAGTTTTATGAATAAAGAGGAAAACAAAGAAGGTTACCAAATAGAACGCTCTAAAATGGCTATAGCCAAAGGGGGTATTTTGGGGCAGGGGGCAGGCAAAAGTACTATGAAGAACTTCTTACCCCAAAGCTCATCGGACTTTATTTACGCTATCATCACCGAGGAGTACGGCTTAGTAGGCGCTTTTTCTATTATGTTACTGTATATAGTACTGCTAATGCGTATAGTAGTTATATCACAAAAAGCACCTACCCTGTACGGTCAGTTGTTAGTGCTGGGGGTGGGGCTGCCCATTATCTTACAGGCTTTGATAAATATGGGGGTAGCGGTGGAATTACTGCCCGTTACCGGACAAAACTTGCCTCTTATTAGTAGTGGGGGTACTTCAATATGGATGACGTGCCTTGCTTTGGGCTGTATCCTATCGGTAAGTGCCCACAAACGCAAAGAAGAAGGTAAAATGGAAACCGATAAACCCGAAGCCGATGTAGAAGAAGAATTAGCAGAAGATATTATAAAAATAACGAAGAAATAAACTCTTTAAATGGCAAACAAACATCATTACAAAGGGCTTACCGATGCCCAAGTGCTGGAAGCCCGACAAAAATACGGTGACAACTCATTAACTTCAGTAAAAGGCGAGCCTCTTTGGAAACAATTCCTCTCTAAATTTGCCGACCCTATTATCATTATTTTATTAGTAGCCTTAGTATTTTCATTTGGTATCTCGGCTTATAATTTCTTCGTACACAATGAAGGGATTAATGCTTTCTTAGAGCCTATAGGTATCTTCTTTGCTGTAATATTGGCTACAGGAGTGGCTTTTTACTTTGAACACAAAGCTAATAAGCAGTTTGAAGTCCTCAATCAGGTGAATGATGATATTTTTTATAAAGTGATTCGCAATGAACGAGTAACCCAAGTGCTTAGAAAAGATATAGTGGTAGGCGATGTAATTATCCTTGAAACAGGTGAAGAAGTGCCTGCCGATGGTGAACTGTTAGAGGCTGTATCACTCCACATCAATGAATCGACACTTACAGGAGAACCTTTGGTGCATAAAACTACTAAGCCGGAGGATTTTGAGGCTGATGCTACTTATCCTTCTAACTACGTGTGCCGAGGTACTGCTGTAGCCGACGGACACGGTGTAATAGAGGTGAAAAAAGTAGGTGATGCTACTGAATACGGAAAAGTGTTTGAAGGGGTTCAGATTGATAGTTCAGTAAAAACACCTTTAGATGAACAGCTACACAAACTGGCTGGACTTATTACTAAAATAAGTTATGCTATTGCTACTTTGGTAATAGTAGGGCGCATAATATTGTACTTCACTAATCCGGCGCACTCATTCACTGCTATTGATTGGGTGTCGTTTGCGGGGTATTTGCTCAATACGGCTATGATTGCTATTACAGTAGTGGTGGTGGCTGTGCCTGAGGGATTGCCTATGAGCGTTACCTTGAGCTTGGCTTATAGTATGCGCCGTATGATGGCTACTAATAACTTGGTGCGCAAAATGCACGCTTGCGAAACTATGGGCGCCGCAACGGTTATCTGTACTGATAAAACGGGAACGCTTACCCAAAACCAGATGACTATATACGAAACGTACTTTAATAGTTTTGCTGAAGGGGAAAAAGGACAACGCCTTGTGGCTGAATCAATGGCGGTGAACTCTACTGCTTATTTAGACTTTACTCAGGGTGAAAAGCCTTCGGTGCTGGGTAACCCTACCGAGGGGGCTTTGCTGCTTTGGCTGAATGGACAGGGTACTAACTACTTGCCTATACGTGAGCAATGTGAGGTGTTGCAACAGCTTACTTTCTCGACTGAACGCAAATATATGGCTACTTTGGTGTATTCGCCAGAACTTAAAAAGAATATCCTTTATGTGAAAGGTGCTCCTGAAATAGTGATGACTTTCTGCTATGAAGGGGATAAATTCCTTTCGGATATTCCGCAGGCTGATTTTGAGAAAAAACTCTTACAATACCAAAACCAAGCGATGCGTACCATAGGCTTTGCCTACAAAGAGATTACTGATACAAAAACTGTGATTTCTGAAAATGGTAAGTTGGTAATTAAAGGCTTGCAGTTTATAGGTATTACGGCTATTAGTGACCCTGTACGTGCTGATGTGCCTGAGGCTATAGATGAGTGTATGGGGGCTGGTATTCAGGTGAAAATAGTTACAGGCGACACTCCAGGTACGGCTAAGGAAATTGCCAGACAAATACGTTTGTGGGACGATACTTGTACCGATAGGAATCATATTACAGGGGTAGAGTTTGCCGCTATGAGTGATGCTGACCTTTTGGAGCGTATAAGTGACTTACGTGTGATTTCACGCGCACGTCCGCTGGATAAGGCGCGCTTGGTGGGCTTATTGCAACAGAAAGGTGAGGTGGTGGCTGTTACTGGTGACGGTACTAATGACGCGCCTGCCCTGAAGGCTGCTCAGGTAGGGCTTTCGATGGGTGATGGTACTTCGGTGGCTAAAGAGGCTAGTGATATTACTATTTTAGATAACTCATTCAGCAGTATAGGTAAGGCTGTGATGTGGGGTAGGTCATTGTATCTGAACATTCAGCGGTTTATACTGTTCCAGATGACTATTAACGTGGCGGCGTGTATCATCGTGCTTATAGGGGCTTTCTTAGGGGTGGAATCACCGCTAACAGTTACCCAAATGCTATGGGTGAACTTGATTATGGATACTTTTGCTGCCTTGGCTTTGGCTTCGTTGCCGCCCAGTAAACGCGTGATGGACGATAAACCTCGTCCGCGTGGGGCTAATATTATTAGTCGTGATATGGCTAAGGGTATCTTTGGCGTGGGAGGCTTTTTTGTGCTACTGCTTTTTGGTTTTATTCAGTATTTCAAGAATGAAGATATTACGAGTTTGACCCAATTTTCGGTAGTGGATTACTGCAAACATTTCTTCCATTTTGGTGCTCCTGAGGGTAGCTTGTCGGGGTATGAGCTATCGATGTTCTTTTCGATATTTGTATTCTTGCAATTCTGGAATATGTTCAACGCTAAGGCTTATCGTACGGGTAAGAGTGCTTTTAGCCATATAGGACAAAGCTCTGGCTTCTTGGGTATAGCGGCTGTGATTGTTATAGGGCAGGTGCTTATTACTACGTTGGGCGGACAGATGTTCAATGTTACCCCTTTGCAACTTATAGACTGGGCTATTATCATTGCTGGCACAAGCTTAGTGCTGTGGATAGGAGAAATTAGACGTGCTATTAAGAAGTAACTTCTGATAAATAACAAATCATAAGGAGGCTGTCCGAAAAAGTTCAAACAGGACTTTTTCGGACAGTTTTTTTGTGGGTAATTAGTATTTTTGGGCTTAAAGAGCGGAGTGGGGGAGAAAAATGACATTTCTGCATTTGAGATGAAAAATAGAAAAATATACTATTTTGAGGCGGTTTGGCAGATGGTGGGGGGATTGGTATGAGGCGTCTTATCCTTCGCTCATAGTTCGCTCATAGTTCGCTCAACCTTCGCTCAGGCCTTGCTCAAGGTTCGAACAGAAAAATTTTCTGTTGGGGAGTATCTTGGATTTTCGCTCATATTGCTAATTATTCATTGTTAATTGTTAATTGTTTTGTATCTTTGCGGTCGTAATATCAAACTTTGAAAGAAATGAACAAAAATACTGTTTTAGGCTGGGCTGTCCTTATTATGATTGTCATTGGATTGGCTCTTATTGCTCTTGCTGCTTTTAAATATAACGAGGTGGCTGGTTGGGGATTCGGTACTGTGGGTATAGGATTCTTTGCGATAGCTTGGGTTTTTAACGCCCTGAAAGGAAGGGTGTAGGTTAGAACTTGCATTTCAATAATTAATTAAAAATATGATGATACCAGAACAATTTCAAGTGAAACCTTTTCGCCAAGAAACTTATTTGATTGATGGCGAACTTAGGGAGTGGAAGGGTGAATATACTAATATTTACTCGACTATATCTTCGACAGAAGTCTATGAACGTACTCTTTTGGGTAGTGTGCCTGCCTTGGGCGAAGAGGATGCGATAGAGGCTCTTGATTCGGCTGTGGCTGCCTATAACAAAGGGAAGGGGCTATGGCCTACTATGAAAGTGAAAGACCGCATTAGTGTGATGCTGAAATTTGTAAAGCAAATGGAAAAGCAACGCGATGAGGTGGTGAAACTTATGATGTGGGAGATTGGCAAGAATTTAGATGACTCACGCAAGGAATTTGACCGTACGGTGGAGTATATTTACGATACGATTAACGCTTATAAGGAACTAGATAATCAATCGTCGAAATTTGTGCAACGCGATGGGGTGTATGCTCTTATTCGCAGGGGGCCTTTGGGGGTTGTGCTGTGCTTGGGTCCTTATAACTATCCGCTGAATGAGACTTTTGCGCTTATTATCCCTGCTTTAATTATGGGTAATACGGTGGTGTTTAAGCCTGCTAAGCACGGGGTGCTGTTGTTCACTCCGCTTTTGGAGGCGTTTCAGAATTCGTTTCCTCGTGGGGTGATTAACATTTTGTACGGGCGTGGTAGGACGGTGGCTCCGCCTATTATGAAGAGTGGGAAGGTGGATGTGCTTGCGCTTATAGGAAGCAGCAAAACGGCTATTGCCCTACAAGACCAACACCCTAATAAGAACCGCTTGCGCTTGGTATTTGGTTTGGAGGCTAAAAACCCTGCTGTGATTTTGCCTGATGCTAACCTTGACTTGGCGGTGAATGAGTGTGTGAAGGGGGCATTGTCATTCAACGGGCAGCGTTGTACGGCATTGAAAATAATGTATGTACACGCTAAGATAAAAGATGAGTTTATAAGGCGTTTTGCCGAAAAGGTTGATGCTTTGAAATTTGGTAATCCGTGGGATGAGAAGGTGTTCCTTACGCCCTTGCCTGAGGTGGAAAAGCCAGCTTTTTTGCAGGAATTGATAGACGATGCGCTTAGCAAAGGGGCTACTATACAGAACAAGAAAGGGGGCGTGCGTACCGATAACTTTATTTTTCCGGCGATATTGTACCCTGTAACTAAGGAAATGCGGGTGTACAATGAAGAGCAGTTTGGGCCTTTGATTCCTATAAAGCCTTTTTCGAACATCAATGAGATTATCGATGAGATTTCTGAATCAAAATACGGGCAACAGATAAGTTTGTTTGGCGAAGACCCTCACGAGCTATCACCGCTAATAGATATGTTGGTGAATATGCTTTGCCGAGTGAACTTGAACAGCTTATGCCAGCGGGGTCCTGATGTGTTTCCTTTTACTGGTAGGAAGGATTCTGCCGTTGGAACCCTTAGTGTGCACGATGCGCTGCGGTCGTTCTCGATACGTACTTTTGTGTCATTCCAAAACAACGAGTATAACGACAAAATAGTGGAAAACTTGTTGCGTACTGGTGCCTCGAATTTTATAAATACGGACTTTATTTTATAGCATATTAGGTTTTTAAGCATTAGGTGTTAGGTGGGCTTTGGTACTGCTTAGCACCTAATGTCTATAGAAATAATTTATAGTGTAGTTTTGCATAATTCAAAATAAAGTTGGAACTTTGCAGCCTTGAACCAAGAGCTTAACGCTAAACTCAATTAAAAATGTTAATAATTAAGAATCTCCACGCTGGTGTGGATGGGAAAGAAATCCTTAAAGGGATTGACTTAGAAATAAAAGCAGGCGAAGTACACGCTATTATGGGGCCCAATGGGGCGGGGAAATCGACTCTGTCATCGGTAATTGCAGGTAATGAGAACTTTGAGGTGACTGAGGGGGATATTCTCCTCAACGGGGAAAGCTTATTAGAAGATGCCCCTGAGGAACGCGCTCATAAAGGTATCTTTATGTCTTTCCAATATCCTGTAGAAATACCTGGTATATCGGTAACTAACTTTATTAAAACGGCTATTAACGAGAGCAGAAAGGCACAGGGATTGCCCGAGATGCCTGCTGCAGAACTTCTCAAGAAAATACGCAAGAAAGCGGCTCTTTTAGAAATTAATCCTGACTTTTTATTACGCTCCCTCAACCAAGGTTTTTCAGGGGGAGAGAAGAAACGCAATGAAATCTTCCAGATGGCAATGCTTGAGCCTAAAGTAGCTATTTTAGACGAAACAGACTCGGGACTGGACATCGATGCGCTCCGCATAGTAGCTAATGGGGTGAACAAGCTTAAAAGCCAAGATAATGCTGTGATAGTGATTACTCACTACCAACGCCTTTTGGATTATATTGTTCCTGATTATGTACACGTGCTTTCCGATGGTAAAATCGTGAAAACAGGCGATAAAAACCTTGCCTTAGAATTGGAAGCAAAAGGGTATGATTGGCTGAAATAATGAGCAAATTAGACTATGGATTTAAAAGAAAAATGGATAGCGGCGTTTGAGGCGTTCCCACATAAAGACGATGTACTAAAAGATATTCGCAAAGAAGCGCTTAGTTTCTTTGCCGAAAAAGGCTTTCCTCATAAGAAGATAGAGGCGTGGAAATATACCTCGCTTAGCAAACTGCAAGCTACTGATTACAGTTTGTGGCAACCTATTTACAATAAAACTACCCTCTCACCCGAACTGATATACGAACATTCAATAGAGGGTTGTTATGTTCTTGTATTTGTAAACGGCTATTATTGTGCCGAAATGTCGAGCAAAGAGATAGTAGGGGTTACTATTACGCCCTTATTAGAGGCTTTGCATAAGGGAGGAGAGTCTTTTGTAAGCAGATATTTCAATGCAAATACCGAAAAAGGCGATGTGTTTACTGCTCTTAATACGGCTTTTGCCTCAGAAGGGGTATATATAGAGGTGCCTAAGGGGAAAGTGGTAGATAAGCCGATACAACTGTTGTATTTAAACGATAGAAGAGAGACCACTTGTTACCAACCGCGCAATATTATTGCCGTAGGACAGAATGCACAGCTTAAAGTGATTGAGAAACACCAAAACCTATCGGCTACTGCTACGGCTATCCTTACCAATGCAGTAACTGAGGTGTTTGTTGCTAAAGATGCTTTCCTTGATTATTACAAACTGCAAAACGATAGCTTAACGGCTTCGCTTATTGATAATACTTATATTTCACAAGAGGCAAATAGCCACGCTAGTGTGCATACGTTCTCGTTTGGGGGGGAGCTTACCCGTAACAACCTCAATTTTTATCACCAAGGTGAGTATTTGGAATCTACCCTCAAAGGACTGAGTATTTTGCAAGGGAGTCAGCATACCGACCATTATACGCTTGTGAACCACGCACACCCTAACTGTGAGAGTCATCAGGATTATAAGAGTATTGTAAGTGATGAAGCTACTAACGTGTTCAACGGGAAGATAATGGTAGAGCAAATAGCTCAGAAAACGAATGCTTATCAGCAGAATGATAATATATTGCTCTCGGATAAAGCAACGGTATATACTAAACCTCAGTTAGAAATCTTTGCCGATGATGTAAAGTGTTCACACGGCTGTACGGTAGGGTCACTTAGTGATGAGTCATTGTTTTATTTGCAAACACGTGGGATAGGGAAGAAAGAGGCTTCTGCTTTGCTTACCTATGCTTTTGCTAATACGGTGTTAGAGAGTGTGAAAATACCAGCTCTTTCAGCGTATATCAATCGTATTATTGCTGAGAAATTAGGGGTAACGGTAGATTTTTAAGAAGATAGTATTTAGAAAACAAAAAAGGCTGCTCGGATATCGGCAGCCTTTTTTGTTTTTCTCTTGTTTCTTACTCCTTATAAACGTGTATAGCATCAGCTTGGTGGAGAGGGGTAACGGTAATGTCTGTGATTTGGATTTTGTCGGGTAGATTAACGATGTAGGCTATAGTATCGGCTATATCTTCGGCATATAGCGGCGTGATACCCTTGTACACGTTCTCGGCTTTCTGCTCATCGCCTTTGAAACGCACCACGCTGAAATTAGTCTCTACCAAACCAGGTTTTACATTCGTTACTTTTATCTTTTTGTTCATTAGCTCTATGCGCATTGCATCGCTAAGGGCTCTTACGGCAAACTTGGTAGCGCAATAAACACTGCCGTTAGGATAGGCTATCTCACCTGCTACTGACCCTACATTCACTATAGTACCCACCTTGTCGGTGGCAAGCATCAGCGGAATTACACTGTTAGCGATATAAGTAAACCCTTTGATATTGGTGTCAATCATCTGGTCTACATCTTCCATTGCATACGTATGGAGGTGTTGTAGTCCTATTGCTAACCCTGCATTGTTGATGAGTATGTCAATCTTTTGCCATTTTTCGGGTAAGGATTGAATGTTTTTTACTACCTCTTGGTAGTTTCTCACATCGAAGGCTAAAGTGATGACTTCAATTGCGTGTTCTTTTTCAAGCTTAGCTTTTATTTCTGCCAATACCTCAGTCCTGCGAGCGCAGAGAATGAGATTTACGCCCATTTGTGCTAACTTTTCGGCTACAGCTTTTCCTATCCCACTGCTTCCGCCCGAGATAAAAGCTATTTTTCCTTTAATACGATTTTGTTCCATTTGTTTAGATTATATATTGCCTTTCAGCCTTTTTCTCTTTGCTTCAAATACAAGTACAGCAGCTGCCACCGATACGTTCATCGAGTCGATTACCCCTTCCATAGGAATGATGATATTCTGGGTGCTATGGCGTAACCACTGCTCGGTAAGTCCTTCGTCTTCGGTGCCTACTACTATGGCACTTGCTTCATTAAAAGGTACCTCATAATAGGGTTTGGAGGCACTTAGGGCAGCACAGTAAATGTTGATGTTTCTTTCTTTCAAGAATGATAAAACCTCCTCGGTAGTCCCTGTAGCAATAGGAACAGTGAATACACAGCCTATGCTGGAGCGCACTATATTAGGATTATAGAGGTCGGTTTTAGGATTAGCAATGATTACCCCATCTATATGAGCAGCATCGGCAGTACGTAATAAGGCGCCTATATTACCGGGTTTTTCAGGGGCTTCGGCTACTAATAGTAACGGATGCTTGTTAGTGAGTTTAAAGCTTTCTAACGAGTGTTTTTTTGTCTCGGCAAGGGCTATTACACCTTCAGTCGAGCTGCGGTAACTGATTTTTTCATATACCTCTTTGCTAATAGCAATAGTCTCTGTGTTATAAGGCGCATAACTAAGAAGTTCTGTCAGTTGTTTTTCAGTAAATATATCGGGCTGGAATAACAAGGTTTCTATTTTATAGCCGCCTTGTATGGCTAATCGCACCTCACGCGCCCCTTCTATCACGCACAAGCCTTGTTTTTTCCGCTCGCGTGATTTCTCAGTAAGGAGGACTATTTTTTTTATAAGAGGGTTTTGTGTACTGCTAATTTCTTTCATTTCTAAATGTTAAGATACAAAAAAAGCTGCCTACTTCAGTGTAGGCAGCTGGGTTAGTTTATTTATCCATAAGTACCAAGCACTTCGTAAGCTCGGGCTTGTTTTTGGTATAGCCGTCAAGCCAAACTTTTAGCTCTTCCACTTCGTAAGGTAAAAGGCGGTCGGTGCCTTTCTTTAGCTCTTTACAAAATAAGTTTGGGTCAAAACTTACCTTTGATAAAATCATTTTAGTATATTCAAACATTGCTCGTTTCATAATATGATAGGTTTATGTTATTTTTACAAGACAAATGTACGAATAGTAAATGATATGAGCAAATGTTCAGGCGTTAATATTGTGTTAAAGTTTGTAGCTACTTGATTTTCAAATCGTATTCTAATCTAGCTTGAATGCCGCGTTGTTGGGCTATGCGTTGTATTTGTTCATAAAGTCTATAAGCTTCCGAACCTATCTCTTCACGCAAACTTTTTTGGCGCAGGGTCATACCAAATCGGCGAAAAACACCTTTAAAGTCCATTTCAAATACAGGGTATGAAACGGTGCGATAGTCAGTAAGATTATTGTCTTTAGCCGCAAATACTATAGCATCGTTAAGAGAGCCGAGTTCATCTACCAAACCAAGCGCAAGAGCTTCTTTACCGCTCCACACACGTCCTTGCGCTATCGAATCTACTTGTGCTGGAGTTTTGCCGCGCCCTTGTGCCACACGGTCTAAGAAAACGCTGTACACTTGTTCTATTGATTCGGTTATTTCTTGTTTGAACTGCTCGGTAGGTTTTTGGTAGATGCTGTACAATTGGGTGTTAGGGTGCGTGCTTACTGTTTCGGCTGTAATCCCCCAGTTATTAGCAAGAGTGCTTACGTTAGGTACTACCCCAAATACACCTATCGACCCCGTAATGGTACCCGCTTGGGCAAAAATCCGATTCGCATTGCACGATATGTAATATCCCCCCGACGCAGCGTAATTACCCATTGATACATATACTTTTTTCTTCTTTTTAGTCATCTCTATCTCGCGGTGCATCAGTTCAGAGGCTAAGGCATCGCCACCAGGTGAGTTTACCCGCAGTACTATAGCCTTTATGTCGTCGTTGTCAGCCGCTTGACGTAAAGCATCGATAATAGTTTCATTCCCTACAATTTCAGGACGTCCTTCACCCTGCATAATATCACCTTCGGCGTATATAATTGCTATTTTGTTTTTGCTGCGTTTGCCACTACCTTTGCCTACAACCGCTTCGGCATAGTCTTCAATATTGATAAAGTCTACATCGTCAATAGTTTCAACGCCCACTTTATCGCAGATTATATCTTCAAATTCATCGCGAAAAAGAATATCGTCCACCAAGCCGTTTTCTTTGGCAAGTTCAGGGGTGCGTGCCCCTACTTTAGCCGCAATTTCGTTCAGCTTATCAACAGGGATATTCCTACTTTCCGAAATGTCGCCTACTATAACACTCCACATACTATTCAGTAATTCAGTAGTTTGCAGGCGGTTATTCTCGCTCATTTTGTTGTCTAAGAAAGGTTCTACCGCACTTTTGTATTTACCGTGCCTAATAACCTCCATCTGTACGCCCGTTTTTTCCTGCAAACCTTTAAAGAAAAGTACTTCGGACGATAGCCCTCGGAAGGTAAGGCTTCCTAACTGACTTATATACACCTTTTCGGCTACACTCTGCAGGTAATAGTCAAGCTGTGAAATATCGTCGTTGTAAGCCAATACAAATTTACCCGAAGTTTTAAAATCCTCCAAAGCCTTGCGCAGCTCTTGGGCAAAAGCCAGTCCGCCTATATTGTCAGAGCTTTTTAAGTAGATACCTTTAATGTGATTATCGGTCTTAGCTTTTTCAATAGCTTTAAGGGTAGTGTTCAGCCCGTTAAACGATTCCGAAGTATAGTCAAAATCCTTAAAGTTAATACGTTCACCGTAATCCACCAAAGGTTCTGCGAACGATATTTTCAGTACCGAGTTGTCTTTCACGGTTACTTCATCAACTTTGGACGAGCCCATTACCGAGCCCACCATTATCGAGATGAAAATAAGGAACAGAATAAAGCAAATCCCCATCGAGATAAAGAAACCGAGGATAGTAGCTAAGAGGGTTTTTAAGAAATTCATATTGTAAATAGGTTAATTATTTATGTTCGTGTAAGCCACATTCTTTTTTGCTGTTACTTTCCCACCACCAGCGGCCAGCCCTAAAGTCCTCACCTTCTTTAATAGCGCGGGTACAAGGAGCGCAACCTATGCTAACAAAACCCTTGTCGTGCAGTACGTTATACGGAATGTTATGAGCTTTGATAAAGGCTTGAGTATCTTCAAGAGTCCAGTGCAGTAGCGGGTTGTATTTAAACAGCTGGTAAGTGTCGTCCCATTCCAATATAGGCAAGTCTTTGCGCGCATTACTTTGGTCAGCGCGTAAGCCTGTTATCCACACTTTTTTACCTTTTAGGGCGCGACTCAAAGGTTCTACTTTGCGTATATGGCAACACTCTTTGCGCAAATCTACCGAGCGGTAGAATGAAAGAGGCCCGTTTTGCTGTACATACTCCTCAATAGCCCTCGTATTGGGGTAGTAAGGTAATATATAAGTGTTATAACGCTCGTTAGTACTTTCCCAAACCGAGTAAGTCTCGTTAAAAAGCCTGCCAGTATCTAATGTAAAGATGTGTATAGGGAGGTTGTTGGATAGGATAAGGTGCGTGATAGCTTGGTCTTCTAAACCAAAGCTGGTAGAAAATACAATTTCATCAGGAAATTGTTCAGCAAGGAAAGCCAATCCCTCCACCTCATTTTTAGCTACCACCTCCTTGTAAAGGGTATTTAGTTGTTTTTTCAAGATTTAAAAAATTAAGTTATCTTCTGTTGTGAATTACTTTAGCACCTTGTGCTTCGTAAAAAGGAAATTTATCATCAGAAGAGATGATAGGCATTCGCATACTTATAGCGTGAGCTATAATTGCTAAGTCAGTAGGGTCTTTATGGTTAGGTACAAAAGTTAAATGTGCTGTGATAAAACCTTGTTCTTCACCATAAGGAATAAAATTCAAAATAGGTAGTTCTTTTCTAATTTCAGCTATTAATTTATCTCCTGTGTCAATAACCGAATAGTCGATGTTTTTGAAACGTTTCTTTCTGTATAGTTGAGATATTTCAATCAAGGAAATAGCACTAACATAAAAAGAATTGTGAGTGTCCATTAAAATAGCTTTTACATCATTTTGTATTTCGTCGTCACGACCTTCGTATAAGATGATAACAATGTTGGTATCTAATAGGTAGTTCATAGCTTTTCTTCTTGTAGCAAACGCGTCATCATATTAGAACCCAAAACAAGGTCTCGGTCTTCTTCGGCAATCGTGAATAAAGGTTTCTTTTTAAACTTCATCATATAATCCCAAAGTGACATTTCTTCCTTAGCCTTTTTTGTATTCTCTATCCTACTATGTAACTTTCGTTTCTTGATAGTAGCTGTAGGTGTTCTTTTTAAAACGGTGGTTTCCATAACGTTTGTGTTTAATCTTTGAATGCTAAATAAGCCTCTATCTCCTTCATAGGTATTTTAACCTCGAACGACGTATTCATATACGACGCTATTTCAAAAGGCTCATAAAACAAAATAAGCCCATCGGCAGCTACCCCTATGTTTTTAGGTAGGCGGAACTCGTTATCCTCAAACCAAAAACCTTTGTCGTCCAAAGCCTTAATAGTCGATTGAGCTTGCGCTTCTCTCACGTATTTCTCGGCTATTTGGGCTATCTTTTCTTCGTCAGTAAAAAGGTTTTCGTTTGTAATCACACTGCCGTCGTCCAAAGCAAAGTGCGTAAAAACCTTACTTTGTACGGGCTGTGCCCCTCCGGTGAATGAGTAACGGTTTGATATCAGTGTAAGCATCTTATCATTCTGCCACATAATACTATCACTAAGGATAAGCTCGTAGGCAGGTATATCCGGAAAATGCTCGTGGATAGTGTTGTAATCACTCATAAAGTTTTCCAAAGCCTTTTCAATGCTAATATCATCTACTTGCAGGGTGTCCTCATTGCTCAGCAAAAAGTTAGCCACTTGGTTTTCTATTTCACTGTTAAAGTTTTTGGCAAACTCACTACCGCCTTTGCAGTGCAAGTAGTTTAGGCTGATATTCAGGCAGTTTTCTTCGCAGCCTTCGGTAGTACGCTCTATTGTCTTCTCTTCAAAACGCAATTCGTTAAAGTAACAATACAAGCACCCAATGCCTATAACCAAAGAAATAACGCCTAAAATAAGAGCTATTTTATTCTTTCTTTTCATATTTTTATCGCTTCTTAATTATTTATATAGATATATAGATGTTTCTGCAAACCATAGCCGAGAGCGATACCTCTTTGCCATTAACTAACAGCTCCATCGAGTTGTCAAAAGGCTCTTTGCTTATCACCTCAATCTCGTCCCCTAAGGCAATTTGCATTTTGTTCAGATACACCAAAAATTCCTTCGATGTGTTTTTCACAGCCACACATACCCCTTTGTCACCCTCTTTCAGCTCGCTGAGCAAGGTCTGGATTGAAGTGCTAAACACCCCTTTTTTATTCGGAATAGGGTCGCCGTGAGGGTCTTTGTCTGGGTGACCCAAAAAACTGTCAAGGCGTTCAATAAGTTTATCCGACTGTATATGCTCCAGCTCTTCGGCTATTTCGTGCACCTCGTCCCATGAAAAGTGTAGCTTTTCCACCAAAAACACTTCCCACAGGCGGTGTTTGCGCACTATAGCTATCGCCTTTTGGGTGCCTTTGGGCGTAAGGGTAACCCCTTGGTATTTCCGGTAGTTAATAAGCCCCTTTTCTGCCAATTTCTTAAGCATATCCGTAACCGACGAAGCTTTCGTATTCATAGCCTCCGCAATAGCATTCGTCGCCACCTCTTCTTTGTTCTCATCAAAGAGGTGAAAAATAGTTTTTATGTAGTTTTCTTCCGAAAGAGTCATTGTTATAAAAGAGCTTTTAATGTGAAAAACCGCCTTTTACAGCGGTTATTTATAGGAGCAAAGAACGGCATATTTATCCTTATTACTGAGTTAGTATCCAGCCACCTTCAAGGCGTTTTTGGTCTTTAGCCTCTTTAATCTCTTTTTGTAGTGCTTTAGCTTCGTCCATACTGTCAAAGCCTCCATAGCTCACTTGGTACAAACCTTTAGCGTTAAGCCCTAATACAAAAGCGTTTTTATAGCCTAATTTCTGAAGCTCGCGCGCTCTTTTCTGGGCATTCTTTTCTTCTTTAAAAGCACCCGCTATTACCTGATATTTTTTGCCAGCCATAGCACTGTTAGTAACCTTTGCAGGGGTTGTCGTAGTGGTGTTAGCAGGTTTATTAGGTTGTGTAGCAGTAGTTTGATTAGTAGCAGGCGCATTGGTGCCTTGAGTAGCAGGCGCTCCCGCTTTAACCTTAACTTTCTCCACAGGCATAGCAACTACCGGCATACTGATAGGCGGATTAAACACAGCTGCCTCACTTAACTTTTGGTTCAAGCGGTCTTGCACTAAGCTGTCCGTAATTACAAATTGCTGACTGTCAGTGGTGCCCTCATTAACCACCTTCTCGCTAAAGAAAAGGTAAGCACCATAAGCCAAGATAACCAAGCCCACAGCTGCCACCGCCGAGTATTTAATGTAAGGTTTCAGTCTCACCGGTTTTTTATCACCCGACGCCTTTGCCGTTTTCTTCTGTTTTTTGCCAGCCGCAGCAGGAGCCACAGGCACCACCGGAGGTGCTATCTGTGTGATAGGACTTTCTATTGCCATCCCACTTTCTTCAGGAGGCAAGGTAGGTTCGGTGTTAAGGGTTGGTTTAATCTGGTTTTCATTAGCATTAGCTTCATTACCAGGAACTTCGTGAGGGATAAAAGGAGTCATACCGAATGAATCTGTTAAGTAATTAACCTCGTCTATAGGGGTAAAAGTGATGCGGTTTTCACTTCCAAGTCTGAAAGTGCCTATTTTGTCCAATACCAAAGGCTGGTTTTGCAACAAGATGCGTTTCCAACCTTCAACAGCCAAATTCACATAATCTTCTACTAAATTGTAGTCTATACCCGATTGTTCTGAAATATATTTAACTACCAAGCCATCGTTCTGATTCAGGCTTTGGTTAAAGGTAAGTTCGCGTTTTGGAGGGGCAAACGTTTTGTCATCAGCCATTTCAGCCGATTTTCTATTAGAGATGAACGCTCCGAACTTAGGTATTATTACGCATTGATGTTTGTAGAGTAGTTCTTCTATATAAACGTTTAAGTCTTTCATAAAAAGGGGGTTACTGTCATAAAAAAAGAGTGGTCTTGCCAAGAATCGAACTTGGATCTAAAGTTTAGGAAACTTCTATTCTATCCGTTGAACTACAAGACCCCACATAAATTTTCGGCAAAGATATAGCTTTTTTTTCAAACCACAAAATATTTTTTACAAATTACTTCCTAGTACTCTCTCCACCAATTTGCTAATTTCCTCATTTGCTAATTCCCCTGCTATCCCCTATCCACTATCCCCTAAAAACATTGCGAATAATGCAAAAACCTACACCCCAGCCCCCTACTTTCTGCAAAAACCACAACCCCTTAATGATCAGCTTGTTAATCTAAAACCCTTGTCAAAACCAGCTTGGAGCCTTCTCGAAGCCGTAACGAAGCCATACCGAAGGCAGAGCGAAGGGTGAGCGAAGGATAAGCGTTATAGCACTGAATATCAATCATATAAACACCACCACCTCACTTTGCATTATTCGCAACAAAATCCCCCAAACATTACATTTTCCTCATTTTTCACATTTCCCCATTTGCTAATTTCCTTGTTAAAATCATTCAAAATAAAGCTAACAAAGGCATCTTTTTTTGTCTGAATGAAGGCACAACTTTTATCGTATTCACAATGAAAGTATTACAGCAAAAAAGAAAAAAGGTATTTTAATTCGCCCGAAAAAATAGAAATTTTGAAAAACTGGATTGATAAAATATTGAATTTTTCAAAATAGATAACAAAGAGGCTGTCCAAAAAGTCTTCAAAAGTATGATTGCACCACCTATTTTTACAAAGTCAAGATTTTTGTAAAATGATTAGACTAATAATCAATAACTTTTGGTTCCATTGTAGGGGCGAATGGCAATTCGCCCTCACAAAACAAAACTTTTTAGACAGCCTTAATATATGATGTTTTGGAATGATTTTTGACACCTTCATTTTGCAAGAATTTAAATCTATGATATAATTTAAAATTCAAAATAAATGAAAACAATGGAGTTATCTACAAAGCCTTAGAGGAGTACAGAAAAGATAGACAATAATAAAAATGTTTACGTTATGAAAAACTTGTTATTCTTTATTTTCGTAGGAGTGGAATGCTCCTGCAAGAACACACAAAATCAAGAAATAAAAAAGGAAGAAGCCAAAAAACTTTCTAAATTGGAAATATTATATAGGCTTCCCAAAGATTCTATTTATGAATTTTATGACTTGTCAAATGATAGTATTTATGAATTTCCTGATTTATCGGAATATTCTATTAAGAAATTGGATTTGTCTTGTAATATGATACAAAAAATGGAATATAAAAAAATGCCTAAAAGCATTGTAGAATTAAACCTATCCCATAACTTTTTTTTGGAAAGTTTTTTTCTGAGCAACGAAACACCTAAAACTTTAAAAAACTTGAATTTGTCATACAATAATATTTCGAGTTACAATACCGTTATTTCGTTAAAACGGCTTGCTATAAATAACAACAATTTAGAAAGTATTTCATTAGGAAATGAAAAAATGGACTTTTTAGACATCTCAAATAATCCAAAATTGAGTAATGAAATGTTTTTTGACCCAAAATTTGTAAATACAATCATTCATAACAACATAGCTAATAATAAGCCTCTGTTTTTTTATTTCAACAAAAGTTTTATCATCGAGTAATATTGAAGCTGTTTAAACTTTTATTTTATTATAGAAAAAAGTTTAAACAGCTTCATTTTCTAATTCCCTCTATATACAAAAAAATCCTTATCTTTGCCCCGAAAATTACTTGTTGGTCTTTAGCCTTTAGCACTCAATCCAATCCACCCTGCCTAACCCCTAAAACCTAACGACCCCCTAAAAACCTAAAAAAGAATTTAAAATGGAAAAAATTACAAAACCACGCACTGCGCATTTGCTAATTGGCAAAGTAGCTAATTGGCTAATTTTCACATTCGCTAATTTGTTAATTTTCACAGCTTGCTCTAAGAACAATAGCAACGAACCTACACCAACCGAGAACAAAACTCAAACCCCCGAACATCTTAACAGCTGGAAGCCTCGTCCACTAATAGATGTAACCCAACCCTATATGACTTTCCTCACCACAAGTACCAATACATTAAGCCTAACTCTTACCCCTGCCGTAACAGCTACTACCGTATGGGTCGATACCAATAACAACGGTTTGTTCGATCAGGGTACCGATGTTAAAGTAACCGAACCTACACAAGTTCTTACTTTCACCGCATCTCATAAGGTTTTCACTATCTATGGCGAAGTAAAAAAGCTTATAGCTAAAGGCAATAGCCTTACCGCTGCCGATATGCGTAACAACCCCGCCCTTACCAAGCTCAATGTGGCTAATAACCAGCTCACTGCCGATGCCCTTACAAACCTTGTAGCCTCATTGCATACAGCCACTATTACCGATGCTTCTGTTGTAGTGCGCAGCACCGAGAAAGAAGGCAATGTAGTTAATGAAAAAGTGCGCAAAGCCCTTACCGACAAAGGGTGGAAACCTATGTACCTTACCAATAAAGGTGTGGAAGAAGAGGATAAAGAAACCCCTCAGCCACAACCTAACCCCAACCCCAGCCCAGACCCTAACCCCAATCCTAATCCCAACCCCAATCCTAATCCCAACCCCAATCCTAATCCCAACCCCAATCCTAACCCCAACCCTAACCCCAACCCTAACCCCAACCCAGACCCTAATCCCAATCCTAAACCCAATCCTAAACCTGCCGAAGACAAAGAAACTCCCTCCTTACTTAAAATTGAGTTTGCCCATATTACCCATAACCAAGTAACAGTGCTATGGGACGCTACAGACGACCTAACCCCTAAAAACGAGTTACTTTTCGAGGTAGCTCTATACCAAGGTACTACCTTAGTTAAAGAACACAAAGGACTTAAAAGAGATGAAAACGAGTTTAATATCCCCTTTACTAACCTCAGTCCAAGCACCCAGTATACAGTTAAAATAAAGGTAACCGACAAAGCAGGTAAAAGTACCCAAGCAAGCAAAGATTTTGAAACAAATGCCGATACAGCTATATATATACAGCTTACTACCGAAATTCCTGTAGGCGGAACTATGAAAATAGGGGTCGATGCTGCAAAAAATGACGAAAAAGATGTATGGATAGACCTCAATAACAATGGCAAATGGGACAAAGATATTGATGTGTTACCTACAAACTTTTCAAACTATGAAACTTTAGTGCTTAAAAATCAAACTATTAGGATATATGGCAAAGTAACAATGTTAGATTGCCAAAATACCCAACTTACTAATTTAGATTTTACCCGAAATAAAGCCCTTTGGCAATTATATGCTTATAAAAATACTAAACTCGTTATAAAAGGTACAGATAAGTTAACTGCCTTAGGATTGAGTGCAGCTACACTTCATTACGATAAGAATATTGATTTACCTGGGCTTACCCATTTGTATATAGACGATAGTAACTCTTTCTCTACTATAAATACAGAAAAATTTAGAAAACTTGAGGTACTCAGCTTAAGAAATAGCGAAAGTATTACCAGCTTATACCTCCGACAAAACAAAGCTCTTACAACACTAAGTGTCGAACACTCAGGGCTTACTTCCTTAAATCTTTCTAACCTCCCTAAGCTTTATGTGCTAAGTATCGCAGGCTGCCCCCTAACCAATCTAAATGTAAGTAATTGCAAAGAACTTAAAACTTTGAGACTCGATAAAAATAAAGAACTTACAACCCTCAATGCTAATAATTCAGGACTCACAAGCTTGAACCTTAGCCAAAACAAAGAACTTACAACCTTAGAGATTGTAGGCTGCCCCTTAACAGAGATAAACATAGAAAATAATACCCTCTTAAAAAAAGTAGATGTTAGTCTTAATAAGAATGGCGAAGGATTAAAAGATAAAGTTTTTCTCTCTTTTATAGATAAGTTACCTAATAGAGTAGGAAAAGAGCAAGGTAGAATAAGCGTAAGCACAGAACAGTTTAATCGTCTGCCTAAGAAGGGATTCTTCTTAAGACAAAAAGGCTGGGAATTTGGTCAAATAAATTAGGTGTCAGCTATTTATACCCTAATCCTTAAAACCTAAAAAAAACAACAAAAAAATGAACCTCCTTCACACTGCCGATTGGCACTTAGGTCAAACCTTTTATCAGTACGATCGTTATGCCGAGCACCAAGCTTTTCTCGATAATCTCTTAAAAATCCTTGAGGCGCAGCACACCGATGTATTACTTATCAGCGGCGATATTTTTGATGCTGCCAACCCTCCTGTGGCTTCAGTAAGGCAGTTCTATGAGTTCCTACATCAGGCTACACAGCGTTTTCCTCAGCTGCAAATCATAGCCATAGCAGGCAATCACGATTCCCCAGTACGGCTGGAAATGCCCCAACCCCTCCTCGAAGAAACCCGCGTGCATTTAATCGGACACGTAAAGCGTAACGCCCAAAAAGAAATTGATTATCAATCACTTATTATCCCCCTTTACGAAGAAGGACAGATAACAGCCTACTGCCTTGCCGTACCCTTTCTCCGTTTAGGCGATACCCCCAAGCCCACCAACCTCCCCCTCGATTATAATGAGGGGGTCGCCGCCTTTTACCGTGAAATTACTGAGGAAGCCCTTAAAGTAGCAGGGGGTAAGCCTCTTATTGCTATGGGGCATTTGCACGCCTCCGGAGCCGAAACCTCCGACGATGATACTGCCGAACGCCCTATTATCGGCGGAATAGAAAGTGTAAAAACAAGCTCCTTCCCCCCCGAACTCCAATACATAGCCTTAGGGCATATCCATAAAGCACAAGCCGTAGGGGGCTACACCCACATACGCTATGCAGGTAGCCCCCTACCGCTCTCTTTTTCTGAGAAGAATTATGAACATCAAGTACTTAGCTTTTCGGTAGAAAGCGGAAAAGTAACCCACATACGCAGTGTACCCCTACCGTTGCACACAGCCTTGTTAAGCCTACCGCCCACCCACCAACCCCCTGCCGAAGTGCTTAACGCCCTCGCCTTTCAGCCCGATCATACCGATGCACCAGCCCCCTACCTCGAAGTCAAAGTACTCCTAAAAGAACCCACCCCCGAACTGAAATACACCCTCCAGCAAGCCCTTGCCCACAAGCACCTGCGCTTAGCCCGCATCGATGTGTGTTACCAGCAAGAAAAAACTGCAGCGCAAGTCCCTTTGCAAAAGGAACTCACGCTGCAGCAGTTACACCCTTATGAGGTATTACAGAGGGCTTATGAAAATAAATACAAAGAAGAGCTCCCGGAATATTACCGAGAGCTCTTTAATGAGGCTATGTTAGCCCTTAATTCTTAAATCATCGAAAGGAGAAAGCTGTATTCTTTAGCCGTTTCTTTCAGTGCCTCAAATCGTCCAGAGGCACCCCCGTGTCCGGCATCCATATTAGTATCCAAATACAGCGGATGGTTATCGGTTTTCAGTTCGCGAAGTTTAGCTACCCACTTAGCAGGTTCCCAGTACTGCACTTGTGAGTCGTGCAAGCCCGTACTCACGTACATAGCAGGGTAAGCCTGCGCTTTTACTTGGTCGTAAGGTGAGTACGAAAGCATATACTCGTAATATTCTTGTTCATTGGGGTTGCCCCACTCATCGTATTCGCCAGTAGTAAGCGGTATACTCTCGTCCATCATAGTAGTTACCACATCCACAAAAGGTACTGAGGCTATCACCCCTTTGTACAACTGTGGTGCCATATTCACCACCGCCCCCATTAGCAGTCCTCCTGCCGAACCTCCTTCAGCAAACAGATAAGCTGGTGAGGTATACCCCTGTTCAATAAGATATTCAGAACAAGCAATAAAGTCCGTAAAAGTATTCTTCTTTTTTAGCAGTTTACCCTCTTCATACCATTGCCTACCCAAGTACTCACCCCCGCGAATATGAGCAATAGCATAAATAAAACCCCTATCCAGCAAGCTCAGCCTAGCTGTCGAAAAATAAGGGTTGATAGTCACCCCGTAAGAGCCATAACCGTATAGCAGCAGCGGGTTATTGCCGTTCTTTTCTATCCCCTTGCGGTATATAAGTGAGATAGGCACCTGTACCCCATCGGGGGCAGTAGCCCAAAGGCGTTCTTCAATATAGTTCTCCTTGTCGAAACCTTTATCTAATACCTCTTGCTCTTTTAGCACCCGCTGTTCACGAGTGTGCATATTAAATTCAATAATTGAAGCCGGAGTAGCCAATGATTGGTAGTTATATCGCAGCAAATGCGTATCAAAAGCTACGTTTTGGGTAGTGTAGGCAGTATAGGTTTCACTGCTAAAAGGCAGGTAGTAAGCCTCTGTGCCGTCCCAGTGGCGTACTTGTATGCGTTCTAAGCCGTTATACACCTCTTCCACTACTAAAAAGTCTTTAAAAATCTCAATGTCGTTCAGTCTCACCTCAGGGCGGTGGGGTATAACCTCTTGCCAATGTTCGGTAGTAGTAGCCTCTTCGGGGGTGCGCATCAGCTTGAAGTTGGTAGCGCCGTCTTTATTAGTGAGGATATAGAAGTGGTTTTCATAATGAGCGATGTCGTACTCCAACCCACGAGTGCGAGCTTGGAACACCTTAAAATCTTGCAGTGGGGTAGCAGCGTTCAGTATTTGATATTCCGAAGTAAGAGTACTTTCACTGCCTATTACCACATATTTACGTGATTTTTCACGATATACAAAAACATCAAAAGTAGTGTCTTTTTCGTGAAATATCAGCACATCGTCTTTAGGGTCGGTACCTAATGTATGGCGGTATACTTTAAAAGAGCGCAGGGTTTGGGCGTTGTTCTTCACATAGAAGATAGTGCGGTTATCGGCAGCCCATACTGCCTGCCCATTAGTGTTTTTAATTTTGTAAGGAAGTATTTCACCTGTAGTAAGGTTCTTTATTTGCAATGTGTATTGCCTTCGTGATACAGTATCTATCCCAAAAACAGCCCATTGGTTATCATCACTTACGGCAAAGCTATCTAAATGGAAGTACGCCTTGCCTTTAGCCAGTTCATTACAGTTAAAAAGCACCTCTTCGGGCGCTTCAATACTTTCTTTTTTGCGGATATAGATAGGGTAGTCTTTGCCTTTTTCATACCGCGTTTGGTACCAATAGCCATTGTAAAAGTAAGGCACCGAGCTATCGTCCTCTTTAATGCGGCTTTTCATCTCGGCAAAAAGAGTGTCTTGTAAGGGTTTGGTATGAGCGGTTTCGGCTTGGTAATAGGCATTTTCAGCTTGCAGATAAGCTATTACTTCAGGGTTATTGCGTTCGCGCAGCCAGTAGTAGTTATCGGTGCGTTCTTTGCCAAATTCAGTAAATATATGGGGTATTTTTTTAGCTTTCGGACTCTTCATTTTTTGTATTTACTTTTTGATTGAAATAGCAAGCCCTCCGCTACAAGCAAGGCGTTGTTTGAGTTTGGTTTTGTGCGTTACTTTTATCTTCTTAATGCTATAACTTTTGGGGTTGGTGCGCCAGTGGGCATCTTTACCATCGGTGTAGAGGGTAGCGGTAAAAGTCTCGCCTTGGGGCAGAAAGCTAAAATCTATTACTGCCTCGCGGGCATTCTCGTCGGTAATGGCACCTACGTACCATTCGTTTTTACCTTTGGCTTTGCGGGCAATGGTAATATAGTCACCGGGTTCGGCTTCTAAAATATAGGTATTATCCCAGTCGGTAGCTACATCTTTTATAAACTGAAAAGCATCTAAGTGTTTTTCGTAATTTTCGGGCAAATCGGCTGCCATTTGTAACGGACTGTACATAGTTACATACAAAGCCAATTGCTTGGCAAGGGTAGTGCTTAGCTGTGCTTTGTTATTGCCGTACTTGCTCAAATCGCCTTCAAAGATACCAGGGGTATAGTCCATAGCACCCCCCATTAGGCGGGTGAAGGGCAGTATAGTAGTGTGTTCGGGGTGGTTACCGTTAAACGATTCAAATTCTGTGCCACGCGCACTTTCTTGAGCTACCCAGTTAGGATAGGTACGACTCATACCCGTAGGGCGTACCGCTTCGTGGGCATTTACCATTATGCGGTAATCGGCGGCAGTTTGGGCTACATAGTTATAGTGGTTCACCATCCACTGACTGTCGTGGTACTCACTACGCGGAATGATAGGACCTACATAGCCTGTTTTTACAGCGTCGTAACCATTGGCATTCATAAAGCGGAAAGCATCGTGCAGCTGTCGTTCGTAATCTATTGCGGAGGAGGTAGTTTCGTGGTGCATAATGAGTTTAATGCCTTTGGCTGCGGCGTACTGATGTAGTGCTTGTACATCAAAGTCGGGGTAGGCTTTGGTAAAGCTGTAGATGCGTTCTTTGTTATAGGCAGTGTTATCTTCCCAGCCTTCATTCCAGCCTTCCACTAACACCGCATCGAAGCCGTGACGGGCAGCAAAATCAATATAGTACTTTACGTGCTGGGTATTGGCACCGTGCCGACCGTTAGGCTTTAGCTTACGATAGTCGGTAACGCCAATGGTAATATCGCGGTTATCGGTATATGCCCACGTGCTGCCGCCCCCAATAAAATACTCCCACCATACGCCTATGTACTTAGTAGGGTGAATGAATGAAGTGTCGGCTATTTTGCAAGGTTCATTAAGGTTAAGTATTAGGTTAGACGCCAATATATCACGGGCATCATCACTTACTACTACTGTGCGCCAAGGGCTTACGCTACCGGTTTGTATATAGCCCCGCACTCCATTTTTATCGGGGACTAAGTGCGCTGTAAAGCAAGGTGCATTAGGTACTACATTCAGCATTAGGGCAGGGAAATTAACCAAAGCAGCTTCGTGCAGGTTAATGTACAGCCCATCAGCCGATTTTAGCATTAACGGAGTTTGTACCGCTACATTTGGGGCTGGTGCTTTGGCTACTAAGGGTTCTTCACGTACCTTATCGATAAGCTGGGCTATCTCACTTACTGGCGAGGTAGTTATCGGGAACTCATTCGTATCATAGTCGGCAGGAATCCAAAAAGCCTTATGGTTAGCCGAAAGTTGGAAGGCAGTTAGTTCTTCCTGAATGCTAAAGTGCCTAAAATTAGGCTGTACAGGGAATTCATACCTAAAGCCTAAGCCATCATTGAAGAGACGAAAGCGCAAATGCAGCTGCCGCCCACTGCCTTTTTGGCTGAGCTGTACCAACATTTCGTTATGATGGTCACGTATCTCTTTATACTGACCTAATACCGGTTGCCATACCGTATTGGTTTGGGTGTACTGCACGTGAGTGACTTCAAAATCGGTGGCAAATGAGTCGTTTTGGTTAATAGTAAAGCCCAAAGCACTTTCGGCTATTACTGTTTTACCCTTATAAGTAAGGGCATAAGTAGGAGTGCCGTTGCTGTCTGTTTTAAAAACCAACTTAAGATTTCCGTTAGGCGAAGTGAGCTGCTGCGCCCATAACAAAGGCGCGCAACATACCGCTATTACTGTAATGATAAGTCTTTTCATATCTTTATCTCTTATCTAAAAATTCTTGTAGTATAATAGTAGCGCTAACCTCATCGATAAGGGCTTTGTTTTGGCGTTGTTTCTTTTTAAGTCCGCTGTCGATCATAGCTTTAAAAGCCAGTTTAGAGGTAAAACGCTCATCGTGGCGGTGGATAACAATAGTAGGGAACTCCTGTTGCAGCTTTTCGATGCATTTCTGTATGTCGGTTTCTATTTCGGAAGCCTCGTTGTTAAGGTGTTTGGGTTCGCCTATTACAAAGGCTTCAACAGCTTCGGTAGCGGTGTATTTTTTTAGGAAAGGGAGCAGCTCGGCAGTGTTCACGGTACACAAACCCGAAGCAATGATTTGCAGGGGGTCGGTAACAGCTATGCCTGTGCGCTTAGCGCCGTAATCAATAGCGATAATTCTCATAGGTCAAAAGCGTTTTTAAAATCCTGCCAAAGTTCTTTAGAAATTACTTCCTTGTATTGGTCTTTATCTTTGATGCTTTTCAGCACGTAGTTTTCTCGGTCGTCGGGAAGGGGGTGGCTGCTTATCCACTGAAAAGCCCCTGAATGAGTTTCTGCCAAATCACCTAAGAAAGCGGCAAAAGGTTCGGGGTTTATGTGGGCTTTTTGTAAGTATTCTAAGCCTACAAGGTCGGCTTCTTGTTCCATACGCCTACTAAAAGCCGACGATGAAAGCAATTTACCTACTTCGGCTATCACCTTAAAGTCCGAACGCCCTGTAATGACCCTAAAAAGTACCCCTAAGCCTATTTCACGTTTTAAGGACTGCATAACGTGTCCTTTCTCGATATGCGCCAACTCGTGCGCCATTACCCCGCATAGGGCTTCGGGGGTATCGGTCTTTTCAATCAACCCTGAATATATTATGAGTTGGCGGTTGGGCAGTGCAAAGGCATTTACCTCACTATTGTCCAGAATATAAATGTCTAAAGTCTTTTTATCGATACCATTGGCTTTGCACAGTGTAGCGGCAAGGCTATCCACCACTGCTACGGCTAAGCTATCGGTAACCTCATCGTTTTCAGCTAAAAAGTTGTCGCGCATTAGCTCGCCCCATTGGGTTTCTATTTCTTTTATGTATTTGCTGCTGGAATAGCTATCCACTTCTAAAAGTGTTATCCAATCTACTTGGCGCAGGGCGAACCAAGAGCCGAAGAGCAGGGCTACCAGCACAAAGCCGCGTATAATTACTTTGCTTATCATTTTCTTACTATTAAGTCGGTTAGATCACCATAGAACCACCACGATAGGTGTACCCCACGGCGGGTGACTACGGCGGTGTACACAGTGCCTATAAATTCTAAAATATTAAAGCTAATAGCCATTACAAGGTAGGCAAAATAGCTGTTGGAGGGGGTGTTATCGGCAAAAAGAATAGACATTGTCCACCAAAAAGTAGTAGTATTCACCAAAAAGAGGAATAATTGCGATATAAAAGCCTGATAACAGTGCCAACGCACAAAGTATGTGCCTTTGTTATGGGCAAAAAGGAAGAGCAGGGTAGCCAAAAGGTTGATAAGGGGAATAGGCATACCCGCCATTATAGCTACTACCGACATAAGGTAGCTGTTCGAGGCGCGTTCTTTATCGCTCTCGGTAATAGGGTAGGGGAGTTGTTTTGTTTCAATCATAAACCTTTACTGATGTTCCAAATCCAATTCAGTAGTATTAAAATAAAGAAGGGTATATACACGTAAGGACGTGTGAAGATAGTTTCAAAGCGCCTAAAAGCACGGTGTAGGGTGGGGCGTTGTAAGCAGGCATCGAGCAGCAGCCATAGGGGTATTACTACCAGCAAAGCCGAAGCCAATAGCCCCAAGGGGTTGGTGTGTAGGGCGGTATGCCAATCGCCAACTAAGAAAGCACTTACCGAACGGGTAGTGCCGCAGGACGGACAAGGGTAGCCTGTAACTGTTTTGATAGGGCAAACCGTAAACTCACTGCCTTGTTCGTCGGTATGAGTACTGATAAGCAGCCATAGCCAACCTACAAGGCAGAAGAGTGTAATAAAACGGTAAAAAGGCTTAGCTTTCAATTAATGAATAGAGGTAGCTAAGAGTTCGGAGTTTTTGTCACGAGCGGCATCGGTAATGAGGAACCAATCTACTATAGCCCATATACCAAAGCCACCACAGGTAAGGAGTTTAGCTACTCCTAAGCCTACATCGCCAATATAGAAGCGGTCGATGCCTAAAGTTCCTGCCATAAAAGATATGATTTGCGCTACAAGGGTATCTTTTAAGGGAATAGAAAGTACTGTATTCCAACGGTTATCGTCCAACGCTAAAAGGCGTTCGCGAATTTGAGGAAGCAGTTCGGGGCGGAAATTCTTAGTATTGGTTACTAAGAACATATCTACTTTTTGTGCGTCCATTATTTTATTTGTTAATTTGTTAATTTTCTGTTTTGTTATTTTTTAGCAGCTGTATTGCGAAAACAGCTTCTAAGCAGATGTACACAAATGAGGGTATTATGTTAAAAAAAGCCTCTAAGAAAGGGTAAGCGCTTTTGGTTTTAGCCAAAGGGAGCAAGGTTATAGCCACCATTACAAGCCTAAGCAAAATAGCCCACATAAAGGCAAAGGCGGTGTACTTATAGGCTTTGAGGTTAGCTACATAAATAATGCTGAGCAATGAAAGCGATATAATGCAATGGTAGGCGGCTATTTGTTCGGCACTGTAGTACAGGTTAAGCCCTCGTGCGGTTAAAAAATAGAAAGCCCCTACATACAATAGTCCCCCCATAATTACACATAACAAAAGGAATAGTATATAAGTACGGGTATTAGGTTTCATCGTCGTTCATTTTCAGTGCTTTTTTAATAATGGTATACATACCAGCAAATACCCCTATAAGGGCGCAACTCACGGTAAACAGAGAGTGCTTGTTAGGGTATAGCTTATCTAACCACGCACCTAAATAGGCACAGATGCCAATGGTTACCCCCATTTGCAAGGCTGCTTGTGAAAAGTAAATCCACTTATTTAGTGGTTTTTTCGAGGGTTGTTTGTTTGTCATTTACAAGGTTTTTGCCGCCTTTCATAGTACAAGTAACGTTAAACACAGCACCAGGTTCAATAGATAGTTTATCGACCATTACTTCGCCTTCCACCACAGCGGTTGATTTGAGGCTAAGGATACTGTTAATTTTGATAGTACCGGTTACTTTACCTTCGATATCGGCGTTTTCACAAATTACGGTGCCGTTAATAACGCCTGTGCGCCCAACAACCAATTTACCTGAGGTTTGGAAAGTACCTTCCACTTCGCCATCGATACGGAAGTCGGATTTAGAGTTAATTTCACCTTTAAACTTAGTTTCGGCAACCAAGCGGTTGCTGCTTCCTGATGTATTATCTGCTGCCATAGTTTTTTTATTATCTCTTTCTTTATTGTTAAACATATTATTATGGGTTATAGATATATTTTCATAGCCCCAAAGGTACAACAATTATTTGGTTGCTACAAGTTTTTTAACAAAAAAAGTACTTACTATTTTTTAAGTGCTTGTTTTTCAGGGTTTAGGGTTTAGTGGATAGGGTTTAGTGGATAGGGGTTAGTGGATAGGGGTTAGTGGATAGGGGTTAGTGGATAGGGGTTAGTGACTAAAGACTAAAGTTTGTTACTTAAAACGAATCGTCGTCTATTTCTTTTCCAACCACTTCTATTCTCCAATTTTTCTTTTCTAAGTACTTTTTAATATCGTCAGTTAGTTGTTCTGGGCTTAAGTAAATATAACCTCCTGTAGGTAAGAGTTTTAGGATTTTCATAAGCTCTTTTCCTGTGAATCCTATGAGGTGATCATCATCGTCATAATAAGTAGGGATCTGTAAGAATTTTAGATTTTTGCAATTTTTTATATGTAGCTTGCGTAAAGGCACCTCCGAGATATTTAAATACGAAATATTTGGGTTATTAGATATATCTAACTCTGTAAAGTGTAAGTAGCTTAGATATAAGTCCTCAAGCTTGCTATTCTTACTAAGGTCTAAGCTTTTTATACTGTCACAGAAATGAATTGATAATTCTTTAAGATTGGTGTTCTTGCTAAGGTCTAAGGTTTTTAGGTTTTCAAGAAAAGAGAGTGATAAATATTCAAGATTGGCAAAAGCTTTGAAATCCATAGTAGGTGCAGTGGAGCCTATGGTTGCCGTTAATTTTTTAAGATTAGGCAAGTTAGTATTAGGTAGCGTATGGACATCTAAATCCAACTCTTCCAAATGCTCTAAATGCTTTATATAGGGTAGGTTATTGTTACGAATATCCAAAGTTCTGAGTGCAGGGTTATGGCTGATGTCTATAGCTGTAAGTTTATTGTCGGAAGCATAGAGTTTTTTTACCTGGCCATATATCCTAATGGTTTGAGATTCAATAAAATAGTATTGGTAGTTAAATTTTTCTGTTTTAACAGGTTTTTTATCGATTTTTTTATCCCATTTTCCGTTGTTGTTAAGGTCGATCCATATTTTTTCAAACTGCAAACTATCTGCGTCTATAAAAAGCCGAATGGAATCGCCTACACTTTTTTTGGTAGTAAGCTCGATGTAATAAGCAGAGGGCGATTGGCTGTATAGATAGCTGCTGCAGCCAAAAAGAATTAGCAAGAAAATGAGCAAATTAGCCAATTTGGAAATTAGCAAATGTGCAGGGCGCGAGAAAATGAGCAAATTAGCCAATTTGGAAATTAGCAAATGTGCAGGGCGCAAAGATGCGCTTGGAAAATTAAAAAATGGCTTCATATCAATTTATTTTAGTGGTTAGTGGTTAGTGGTCGTACGTTTGCACTTTGAAAAAATAATTGTAATTTTACATTTAAAT
>CAUREJ010000018.1:0-34004 GCA_963523735.1 uncultured Capnocytophaga sp. | reverse complement strand
TAGCGGTTTGTATACCTGCTGGTACCGTTAGCCAAGTAAGCGTTACAGACGCATTACCTACTAAACCTGTAGTACCGTTATACTCATCATTAGTAAGTACATTACCTGCTGAACCTCCGTTAGCTCCGTTAGTTACTGTAAAGGTATCGCCCACTGCCGTTAGAGTGGCTTGGCCTACTACTATCGTAGCGGTTGCTGTTGAGCAGTTGTTATTGCCATTCAAGTTTTCGCAAAGCTTGTAAGTTACAGTATAAGTACCTGAAGCAGTGCCTGCAGCTACTGTAAGGTCGCCATTAGTAGCGGTTTGTATACCTGCTGGTACCGTTAGCCAAGTAAGCGTTACAGACGCATTACCTACTAAGTCAGTAGTACCGTTGTAAATATCATTAGTAAGGACGTTACCTGCGGCTCCTCCATTAGCTCCGTTAGTTACTGTAAAGGTATCAGCTTTAGCTGTAAGACTTGCTTGTCCGACTACTATTGTTACAGTAGCATTATCGCAAACGGTAAGCGAAGCAACCGCTGCACAAATCTTATAACCAATAGTATAAGTGCCCGACTTAGTTCCTGCAGGTACTGTTACGGTACCATCGGCATTGAGGGTAGGTGTTGCACTGCCCACAGCTCCGGTAGCAGGAGTCACTACTGTCATACTTACCGTAGATGCCGTAGCGGTTTGGGTTCCTATCTTATCGTTATCAAATACAGTTATAGTAGTACTACCTCCATTAGCTCCATTAGCTATGGTCACGCTATCGGTGTTAGCTTTTATATGTGCTAAAGTAATAGCGCGTGTCTCGCTAACTGTATTACCAAAAAGGTCAGTAGCGGTAAAGGTAACGGTTACTACCCCACTGTTATTGCAGAGGTCTGCTGGTTTTACTGTGTTGTAATTATTAGTTACACTTACTACATTACAGCTATCGGTAGCAGTAGCGCTGTTAAGCCAAGTGGTGATGCTCGCTGTAGCATTGCGGCAATCAACTACTAAAGGAGCAGGAGCCGTAAGCGTAGGAGTAGCAGTGTCATCTACTGTAACCGTAACTACTGCACGTGGACTTTCACAACCATTCGTATTCACTTGCACCACATAGCCCACTACCGTAGTTTTAGTAGTTACGTGTGTATTGATAGTAGGAGTAGTGCTGGTAGTAGTAGCGGTAGCGGTAGCATACCAACGCAAGGTATGCGCAGCCAATGGCGTTACATAAGTATCTAAACTCACTACATTGCTTGCCGCTGTAGGGCAAAGCGTAACCGTTGGACTTACTGTTGGTGCTGTTGTAGGTCTATTAAGCAAGTTTACTATCAGCGGTGTTTTTTCGCTAGGGCATTTGCCTGGTGCCTGTAAGGTATAGAAATATGAGTAGTTAGTATCTACATTCGCATTATCTGCTTGTAAGTACCATTGGTTATTAACACGTATAAATATTCTTACATCACCACCAGTTATCACTGTCTTAAGTGCCGACACTTTAGGCGTTTCGCTTGGCATTTTGCACACCTCAAAGGTTTTAGCTGTAGCAGTAGTAACATTCGTGTTTTTGATAAGCACCAAAGGTTCTTTAATACTGCGGCATTTACCTGGTTCTTTAGTATTAAAGTAAAGCGCACTATTCCAATCTACAAAAACATTCGCTCCAAGCGGTGTATTTTGATCATTCTTATAAATATATACATCTTGGTAATTATAGGTAGTTTGCAATTGGTCTACTAACTCGCCCACTGTTACCTCCTCGCATATCGTAATAGATTTTGTTTCGGCAAGGGTCATCGTACTCTGTGCCCATCTTACCGAATATACCATAGAGTCACACCAACCTGGTTTTTGCAACTTAAAGTATAAATCTGTATATGTATATACTTCGCTATTGTTATTAGTATATTCATCAGCAAGATTAGCCTCTTTTTTGTTGTAAAGCCTTACAGTAAGAGGTTGTGTAGCTGAATACACTTCGCCCAAAGCATCTTTTATATTACCCGCAGTAGTTATCAAATTGTTTCGGTAACCTAAAGAGGTACATACTTTCACTAGCTCATTTTTAGCTTCTAAACGTTTGCTAAGGTTAAATGTCAAAGGCTGTGCAGGTGTAATGCAATTGTATACATTTTTAGCATAGGTATAACCTGTATTAGTTTCTACTAAGGCATCATTAGCTTGTGCTATATTGTTTTTATAAATTATCACATTAGCCGCATCTACAGGGTCTACAAGAGCTTTTAGCTGAGCTACAGTAGTAATTTCGCAACCCGTATTGGTAAGTGTTTTTGCACTCACGCTTTGTTCTCCTTGTATAGTAATGGTATAAACATTTGTAGAACAGTGCGAAGCCTTGCTAAAGCGTAAATAACGTACTTCGGTATTTCCTCCTGAGGTATTTAGAACGGTATTACCCGGTAGCGGTGAGGTTTCTGCCAAAGCATTGGCATACGAACCATACCAATGGAAGGTTGGTTGTATATTCTTAATAGTAGCAGTACCTTCAGTAATAAGAGTTTTTACTTCATCTAAAGTTACGCTAGGGTTACATATCTTCACAACGTTTTTAGGGTTGTAATTTACATAAGGTTTTACCGTTAGTTTTGCTTCCTGATAAGTCGCCACTATTCCACAAGGGGATAGTATCTCATAACGGAAAGTATGGGTACCCCAACCTATAGGACGTTGGTAGGCATTTCCATAGCGTATCCTAATTTTATTATTACTCATCACAGGTATCTCACCCGTAGTTTCAAATACGCGAGTAGTTACCCCTGCGGGCAAGGTCATCGCTGGAATATTAAAGATACCCATTATATCAAAATCTTCATTTGTTTCTACACACCTTGTCGTCTCGCCATTGGTAGACACAAGTGCTGGTATAATAGGGTTAGAACGATTAAACTGATAAGGTGCTATTGCATCAGAAATACAGCCTTGTACTACTGTTTGTGACGGAATCTTAAGACGTACCTTATAGCTATTGGTAAAATCGTCATTAGTTAACGAAGCAATATCATAGGTAACCCCTGTACCCCTTACCGTACCTGCTGGGTCATCAGAACGATACCATTCTATGGTTACGTTAGGCCCTAAATAAGGCACTGTTAGTTGAGCCGATTGCCCCACACAATAAAACCTTTGGGTTGCCTCTATAGTAGGAGTTTGCACATTGGCAATAGTAATCTCACGCTCTTTAGCTGACGGACAGCTATCGGTTACCTTAAATTTATAAGCATCATTAAGGTTGCTTACATTCAAGTTTAAGAAAAAGTTATCTCCTGCTTGTATTTGATTTATAGGAGTTATTATACCAGTACCCGAATCACGACGGTGTACAAGTTCATAGGTATAAGGGGCTGTACCGCCTTGAGGTAATATCATTAAATGATATTTTCCTCCCATACAGCCAAAACCTACTATCTTAGGCTCTTCCAAATCGCCTTTAAATTCTCTTTCGGCAAGCACTTGCAAACATATATTATTACCCTCCAAATTATTCACTCGGCGTATCACACGGAATTTTCCTTTTTTACCTAAGCCCCAATCTGTTGTTTTTGTAGTATAGGTACCAAAGCTCATTCGAGGGCGCAGAAACTCAATCCACTCTTGTCTTGATTCATCATAACGTTGTATTACAAAGGAGGTATCTTGTGTATCATCATTATGCGCTCTATAATCATTAATAGTTGCTGATACAGTAGGCTCACAACCAGGCAAGAACGTAGCTGAATAAGTTTGTCCTTTTAGTATTACAGGTTTTGGAGATACTACCCCACACGCATTGGTAATAGTAAGCGAATAGCTACCCAAAGGTAAGTCGCGTACATACCAATTGTTTTCTTTTTCGAGATGACTTGCATTAAGGGTATAAGGCAAAGTGATAGAAGTGCCAGCTATAGCTGTAGTATTACCATTATAGCTAACAATCTCTATTTTGGTAATAGGGCTTCCGTAGTTCCTTATTACATGTATAGATCCCTTAGTTGTGCCTGTGGCAGTAAATCCTTCGCAACTACCTGTTTCATAAACTCCTAAATTAGTAGCTTGCGGGTTAGCATTATTAATTGTAACAGCTGGCATCAGATAGCTACGGGTACTGCTACAAGTAGCATCTACTAAGCGGAACTGAAAGGTATCACCGTTATTTAAGAAGCGAGGGGCTACTACCGGTATAAACGAATCAGAGTTGTAGCGTATAGGTTTTAGGTATTTACCTTGTAGCAAAGTATTGGTAGTAGTTCCCAGTTGATAGAAGCCTGCTTCTGCATATTTAAAGTTAGCAGGAGCTTGTTCTACTACCAAATAGGTGTCGAGTGTAGGAGTATCTTCACGTGAATAGCCATCTCTATATCTTATCCTAAGCTCACTAGTATGGCAAGAAGATGGGTCATTCCCTCCTGTATTTTCCTCTGTTTGAACATTCTCTATAGGGTTATAAAGCTCACTGCTCACAGCAGGCAAAGTAGTTACTACCCCACACATATCCAACTCTGCGCTTATTTGCCAAGTACCATATTCTTTTGCAATACGTTGCTCTCTAAGGTTATTGGATATTGTAAAACCATCACCTCCCCAACTGGGTATTGTTGATAGATAGGTATCAAAGTCTTGCTTATTAGTTATGGTATAAGTGGGGGTATAGTGCTTCCCTGAAGGCGATGTAAGTAACACCTTAAGGGTAAAAGGATAAGAAAATGCATCGGAATTATAAGCAGCATTAACTCCCGTACCTATAAACCAAAGGCGGAAGAAATCTACATAATCACAATTATACTCTCTGGGTTTTGCACTAGAAATAATGTGTGTTACACTAAAAGCACTACTAGTAATAGTAATAGGCGGAGGCGTTTGGTAATTACCACAAAAGTCCTCTACTTTTACGTAATAAGTATCAGGAGTCAATCCAGTAAAAATATTAGAAGTTTGTCTTACTTTACCTGGAACATCTACTCCTACTGGTTTTTGCAAGGTATAATATACAGGATAATTAGCTTGTGTAACATTCACCTTTATCCCCAAACCCGAAGAAGCACAAGTAGTAGGTATTTGTGTAGCGGTGTAAGCTATTGTTTTAACATCCTTATCAATCCTAATAACAGGGGTTTCTATATTTCCTGAACCCGATATAGGTTTCGCAATAAGTTTATAATCTCCTGCCGGTAATGAACGAGCCCCTGTAAGAGGTAATGCGGTTGTTTCATAATTAGCATCGGTATCCTTCTTTTTATGGAAAGTGTAATTAGCGTTATTAGCCCCAGGCCCTACAAGGGTAAAGTGTATAGCCCCGCTATTATTACACCATTCGTGCTCTACCCTATAGGCAAGCTGTAGGGTGGTAGCAGGCGTTACAGTATAGGCAAAGCCTGTTTGATAAGTACAAGCATCTTTTTGCACTTTTAAGGCAAATCTACGAGTAGTATTTACCGCTCCTGCGTTAATATCAATAGATTCCAAACCTGAAGTAGTATACGTATAGCTATACGTAGCCCCGAGGTTATCAGAAATAATATAGGTAGTACCTATTAAAGGGTACTTAATAGTGAAAACAGCATTGTGACCCATCGTAACTTTATCGTAGTACGACACACGGGTTTGTTCTAATGCTTTTTCTATATTGGGGTCGCAAGTCTGCGCGTGGGCAGTACCAACTACCAGCAATAGCATAAAAGCTAACACTTTTAGAAATAAACTTTTAATTTTATTCATAGATTGTTATTTTATATTGTTAGTGAGCATACAAAAGCACACAAGTACACAATTCGTGAAAATCGGGTGCAAAGGTATGTTTTTTTTATTGAATAGGCAAATTTATATGCTATTTGTAAAAAATCTGCTCTAATATCTTCTTTGTTATCAGGTAAGTAGGCTTTACTCCTGTAGTTCCTAAACCTCCCGATGCCAAAGTACTTCCTGTTTCCAACGGATTGTCGGAAGCGTAGTAAGCGTAACGTACTTTCACATCTTCACGTATACTATTTCGTATTTTAGAAGCCGCTTGTATGGCTTTCTGATAGTGAGCTCCTTCCATCTCTAAGCCTACAGCATTCCAAGTGGAGTGTAAAAAGAACTTCAAAATATCTTTATTCTGTAATGAAGTGCCTAACACTGTAATCATCGTACCTTCAAATACGCGCAATCCGTGTCCTTCAAAATCGGCTTTTGTAAATTCATTGTGAAACGGATAGTTATCGGCAGTGCCTTCAAAAATATGAGCCGTAGGAATCATAAGGTCACCTTTATCACCTTCCAAAATACCTGCCTTACCCATTATAGAAAGAGATAACACATTCATAAAATAGGTTTGTCCGCCTTTATGGTAAGGCTTTAGCAGCTCGTCAATAGTTTCATACGCCTGTTCCCCAAAAGCGTAGTCCATTACAAAAAGAACAGGTTTTTGGGCTTCATCTCTATCACCTAAAGAGTAAGGAGTACCCTCTAAATCCATCTTAGCAGTATCGAACAGCTGTACATCGATATTAGTGCCCGAGGTGTCGTCTACTGAAATCATTCCGTGTTGGTGGGCATAGTCTTTCACTTTTTTGCGCAAAGGCTCACTTTCGTGCTGACTTAGCAGTTCGTACAGTTCAATATCCGATGTGGTTGTCACCTCACCAGCAAGTGCTTTACGGGCAAAGAAAGTGTTCATCACACTGTGCATATTGGCACTAATGATATGCAAGGGGCGGTGTAGCAGTCCGTTTTTCAGAAGAATATGTTTTAAATGTTCAGCCCATATTTCGCCGTGCAGGTGGTGCCCTAAGCGTTCGCGCAGCACGGTACTAAAAGTAATAGTGCGTTTATCATCGTTCAAGCGTTCATTTAAGGCTAATTTTCCTAACCAATATACAATATGTATAAAGCGGTCGGGCTGGGCAGCTGTAGCAAGAGCTTTGTGAGCCTCTAACACCTCTTCAAAAGTACGCCCTAACAAGTTTCCTATATGAATAAAGGAAGCTTCGCGTTCAGCCAGCGTGAGTTTGGTTTTCGCTACTGTAGCTACTAATTTCTCCCAGTCGTGTGATATTTTATTATCGTCCAGAAGCGTACGGTCGGCTATTTTATGCGACTCCACAAAAAGAAAAGTAAGGTGGGTAAGCACATCGTAAATATCCGAACGCCCTCGTGTAATCTCTACATTCATCTGCTGTTCATCAATACGATAGCAGTTACGACGGCGTTTAGGCGGAATAATAGGTTTAAAGTGCGATTTGCGGTAGCCCTCATCGGCTATTAGGTTAATATACTTACACTGCTCTATCCCTTCGGGCAAGCGGTCAAGCACGTAAATAAGTCCGTTAAGTTCTGTTTTGCTTTCGGCTATTGAGCCGTATATCTCTGGTCGTAATACCAATAGTGATTGGCGTAAGGCTTCGCCTGATACGCCCATAGGTTTATAGAAGCCCCTTGTGAATAAGTGCCTCATAGTTACATACATACGCTCAATAGCGTTAGTGGATTCTTGTGCTCTACTCTTCATACAGTTCATTTATTTTTTCATACACCAAGTCGGTTTCCCAGCCTCGGTACAATAGGTAATTTGCTAATTTAGCTTTTGCTTTATAAGGGTTAGTATCTTTAATAGTTGCGTATTTCTTTTCGGCTAAGGTTTCAAAAGTATCCATATATTCATCTTCGTCTATTTCGTCCAAGCCTGCTTCTATGGTATAGTCGGAAAGTCCGCGAGCTTTCAGCTCACGTTCTATGCGTATGCGTCCCCATTTTTTGATGCGGAATTTCCCACGGGCATAGCTACGGGCAAAGCGTTCTTCGTTCAAGAAGTTATTTTTGATAAGGTGCACCATAATATCATCAATAGCAAGCGGAATCATTCCCATCGAGCGCAATTTTCGTCGCACCTCTTGGTGGCATCGTTCTTGGTAGGCGCAGTAGTTTTCCAACTTTTGTTTAGCTTCGGCAACGGTATAAGTTTTAACTGTTTTTTCTTCCATAATTATACAAAAAGAGGTCACTCAAAAAACAATGAGTAACCCCTTTAATAAACACTTTATACTATGCAAACAAATAGAATAGCTCTATTTTTCTTAGAAAATAGCAGCTAAATCTTTCTTGTATTTAGAAAGCAAAGCACGAGTTAAACCGAGATTCGCTTTAGTAGAATCAACTGCTAAGTAGATAAAGTAACCACCACTTGCCGAAATATCAATAATGTGAATTTGGTCGGTAAGAGTGATAAGAATATCTGTAATCTTTTCTTTAGATGCCAAGCCCAATACTTGCAAAGCGTTTTGTTTAGCTTTTACTACTTCAAGGTTGTAAGCAGAAGCAAGGTTAGGGTCAAAACTTGGGTCTACTGTATCAGAGCCATAAGACACACCAGAGCGCACTTCGGTAACTGAAACAGCTATAAATCCAGGAACGTTGGTTTTCATATCCTGAATGAATTTGTCTAAAACATTTGTCATTGCTGTGAGGTTTTTACTAATTGATGGATTATTTATTTAAAATGTGAGGCATCGAGCGGATTTGAACCGCTGTATAAGGTTTTGCAGACCTCCGCCTAACCCCTCGGCCACGATGCCTTTTTTCATTCTGGGTGCAAAGATATAACAACTTTTTGAATTGTCAAAATTTTTTCACCTTTATTTTCACACTTACATTAGCTACATCGCCCCCTATAGGTGGGTTTATCTTGGCTATTTTCAGTGTTATCTTCTGAATGTCAGTAAGTTCAGCAAATATACGGTCGGCTATACGTTTAGCTACATTTTCCAATAATTTAGAACGAATAGCCATTTCTTCTTTAACAATTTTGTTTAGATGCACATAATCGATGGTATCGGCAAGAGCATCTGTTTGCATAGCTTTTTGTAGGTCGGCACTCACTTTCAGGTCTACCCTGTAGTCACTACCTATCATACCTTCTTCGGCTAAGCAGCCGTGATAGGCATACACCCGTATATTTTTTAAGATAATTTGTTCCATTTTGCTAAAAAACTATCGTTGCGCACACTTACAGTTACTAACCCCTTGGAATAGGTCGAGCCCTAAGGTAACAATGTGAGTACCCGAGTTATAGCCTATAATCTCATTCAAGGTAAGTTGGTATGAGTAAGCAAAGTAAAGCATTCCGCGTTTAAGCCCTGCCATAGGCCCTACGTTCAAGGGGCGCAATATTTGGTCGTTCAGTGAGCGGTAGTTAGCCCCTACCCAATAATAATCTTCCATATCTAACCAACGGAATTTGATATTGAAGTCGGTAGTAGAGCGACCATCACTTTCAAAGTATTGGTACAATACCGAAGGTTCTATTTCAAAAGTAGCTTTTTTATCGGCTTTATAGCGGTAACCAGCGTACAGCATATAGTTACGAAGCGCTTTAGGCTCTTCTTTGTAGAAACGTTCAATATCTTTATTTAGAATATTGAGAGCCGAAAGGTTCACGAACCAGTTTTTATAGCGGTATAACACAGCCACATCAAAGTTGTGGTTCACGGTAAAGCGGTCGTTAGTAACGCCTTGGTCGGGAGTAGTAACTCTGTTGAACTTGTCAATATCTATTTTAAAAGTATTGAAAGCGTAGGATATACCAAAGGACACGAAGTGGTTATCATAACGGTCGAGGGTTAAGTGGTGTGCAAAGGTAGCTTTACCACCGCGTTGGTAAGTATGTCCATTGCGGTCATTATAAAGCATAATACCAGCCCCACTACGTTCGCCTAAACGCATATCACCAGCCAATGATTGGTAATCGGGAGCTCCTTTTACCCCTACCCATTGGGTGATTCCTGACAGACGAATACGCACGAAGTCACCAATACCAGCATAGGTAGGAGCTATTAAAAACTCACTATCGGCTAAGTATTGGTTTTGTTGTGGTAAGTTCAATTCCTGCGCATAAGTTCCTCCTGCCAAACCACATACTGCTAAAAGTAAAAATACTATTTTCTTCATTGTTGATAAAATTAACTTTAACTATTTTGTCTATTATTATAATGGTTACAAGTCTTTATTCACCTATTATAGTAGCAAGGCACAACTTGTAAATCTGGCAGCAAATATACTTCTTTTTTTTATACTACCATACTTTTTTAATAATAAACTTCAATATTTAACACTCTTAAACGTTCATTAACACTTGTAGCTATCAGGAGTGAGAAACTCCTTTCCAACCACTAAAAGCTATCTTATAAGAGCTAATAATACTCAATGGTTCTTTTAGCAGTGCTTACCAATTCATCATCATCGTATTCTTTTACCTCGGTAGCACTCCCTTTTTCATCGTATTGGTATTGGTAGGTAGTTACTTTTTTTTGTTGCATACCAAGCATTCTTTCTGTCACAAGTGAAGCCATAAAACCCTTATCGTTATAAGTATATGTTTTTTTCTCGATAAGGAATTCTTTTTGAGGTTGATACATCTCTTCAAGGAGTACTTGCCCTTTGTCATTGTACTTAGCGGTAACACGCACCCCTATAGTATCACCATCAATTTTCACAAACGATTCGGCATCGGTACCTTTGTAGTTATACGTTACTCTGTAGGTATTAGCATCTTTTTTTTCAAAAGACATTTCGGTAGGTAAGCCATTGTTATCTAACTTTTTAATCATTTTCTGGAGTTGCTCACCTTTATCATTGCGGGCTGTCATTTCCACCACATTAGGGGTATCGTAGTTAAAAGCTCGTGTAATGCGTTCTCCTACGGTATCTGCTTCCGAAACATTCCACAAATGTCTTTCGGCTTCGGTAAAAAAGCCTTTTTCATCAAACTTATACACGGTAGTATCTATTCTTTTGCCGTATAAAGAGTTGTATTCGGTTACTTCGGTCATACTTTTTACTTTACCTGTAAGGCACATATTCTCGGCATCCGTTGGTAAAGTCATTTTTTTGTGGCAGCTCGCTAAAGTTATTGTTGCTGCTAATACAATTGCT
The DNA here is from genome assembly GCA_963523735.1 of uncultured Capnocytophaga sp. Classification (GTDB taxonomy): domain Bacteria; phylum Bacteroidota; class Bacteroidia; order Flavobacteriales; family Flavobacteriaceae; genus Capnocytophaga. The sequence goes on along the minus strand of CAUREJ010000018.1, from coordinate 23,125 downwards.
AATCTTTTCATTCTATTTTTTTATATTTTATTCAAAACAAAGGCTTTTGATACCTACTCCTAAAATCTCTTATTTCTATAGTATTACTTATTACATCTACTTTGTAATACACAACGAACCTACTATCTAAAAAGTATTTTCTATATAAGTTCAGTTCCTTACTATAAGTTGCTAAAAAATAAGGGTTTTCGGCTATTGCTTTTTCTAACTCTTCAACAGCCCTTATTATTTTTAAAGAATAGTCGAAAGAACCATTGTGTTCTTCCCAATAATCAAGCGTATTATAGTACTTCTTTTTAGCCTCTATTACCCAATTTATTTGCATATCTCTCTCTTAGTTCTCTGTGCATTTCTTCACTACTCACTACCATTCCTAATTTAGATTGCTGTTCGGCAAGTGCCAAACTCTTCAATTCATCGGGCGTTAATTGATAAAAAAAGTCCTCTTCTTCTTCAAATAACACTTCACGGGCATCAATTCCCTTCAGAAATCTTTCCAAATACGGAACATTCACCTCTTCTATAGTTGCTGTTAATCTAATTGCTGCCATAATTTACTTGTTTTTCAGTTTTTATTCCTATTATTACACAGGTTCATTTTCTTCTACTTTATTGGTCTTTTTGTGCAAAAGTCTGCTTTTGATAAGCTCGTTTAAATCTTTACCTTTTACCGAATAAGTATTGAACAGCAGCATAGGTGCAATCACTCCAAAGGCTAAGCACATTGTAATAAAGCCTGTTTGCAAGCCGAGTTTTATGGTTTTGAACAGCAAATCAAGCGTTTCCTCTCTCGGAGTTTCGATGGTTACAATCTTGATGATGTTCATCATAAACTCATACCCAAACTTACCAGGAATCATATTAATAACTGCCGGAATGGTGAACACTATGGGGGGTGTATGCACACGGTGTGCAAAGTACACTGCCAATAAGCCTACGGCACAAGCTCCTAAAAAAGAAGTAATTACTATTTGCCCAGGCATAAGGGTTTCTAACAGCATAAACTTAATACCCCAACCCATACCACCCAGCAGTCCGGTAATCCAGAGGGCGCGGCGTGGGGTGTTAAACAATAAGGCAAAACCTATGGAAATCCACATCGACCAGAAGATGCGTACTCCTAACTCTAAAAATGCATCAAAGAAGCTCATAACCAAACAAAAGTAACGCTAAATAAAAACCTAATGAAATCATAAACACTAAGATAGCCGAGTGGGTAAGCTTAGCTACCCCTGCTACTATACAACCCGAAAGCAAATCGATAAAACCGTTAATGAGTGGTACCCCTGGCACCAACCACAGCACACAGGCTGCTAAGGCATTATGGTAGTGTTCTACCCCCAAGATACGGAAAATACTCATCACCGATACCGATACAAAGGCTGCCCACGCCCAACAGATATACACGTTAAACTTGCGCAACTGTAATATCCGCCGTGCGGCTAAGCCTATAAAAGTAGCTGTGAACGACATTCCAAACTCGGCATAACTCGCCTCTTTACCGCCAAACACATAAGCCAATGAACCGCCTGCTATTGCCACAAAAAGCCACATCACATACATATTGTAATGCGGACGTGCCTTAATAGTAGCCACTTGTTCTTCTATTTCGTGTATAGGCAAGTGTTTTTCTACCGCTTCCCACGATAAAATACTCATATCCGAAATAGCGTTAAAGTTCACCCCGTGGTGTGGGATAGTGCGCACTATCGTTTTTTTCTCGCCCGTAGTTTTATCCTGCACTGTAATTACTACGCCGGCGTGTGAATAAAACGTTTCACAATGATAGTTCAAGGCGTTTGATATACGCTCGGCATTGCGTTCTACCCTTCGGGTATTAGCACCGCTGGAAATCAGCAGTTCGTTAATGTCGGCAAAAAGCTTTGCTGCTCTGTCTATCGGTTTCATCTATAATTTTTATATTTCTGCTTTCAAACTGCAAAAGTAAAACTTTTTTTTAAATCTACCAAACCCACAAAACAGAGGGTTGCGTTAAAATTAGCAAATTAGCAAATTAGCAAATTTGCTAATTTCTCCTCCATATCAAAGCCGTGATAAGGAAAGCAGCAAAGAAAAACTTCACACTCTTAAAAAAAGCCCTTTGCTGCAAGCAGCAAAGGGCTTTTCCACATTATTAATTATCTTAAAAACTCAATCTAATTAAGAATTACTCCGAACTCGGCGCCGGTAGCAACATCCTGACCGTAGTGTTCGCTAAGAGCCGTAAAGCGTATGTAACGCGCTTTTACTGGCGTATCAAACAATACTTTTTGCGGACTACCGCCATCGTTAAGCGTACCCGATTTGATAGGGTCGCCCCACGTTTTGCCGTCGTTACTTACGTGTATTTGGTATTCTTTTACCTTACCGCTCCAGCTATCGGAGCGTTGGGTAAAGGTAAAGCCTTTTATTTCGGCAGTTTTACCCATATCAAAATCTACCCAGTGAGGGTGTTTAGCTACGGTTACCGAGTAGGCTGAGTGCCAAATAGTATTAGGGTCACCATCTACTAAGTTTTTAGCTTCACCACCTGCTGTTTCTTCACTACTTGCAAATACCACTTGCATAGCAAGGTTTTGTGCTTTATCATAAGTAGCCGTGTATTTCTGAGCTTGGTTCGTAGCAAACCACGCACTGATAGTGCCTGCTTGTGGCATCTCAAAAGGTTTGGTATATAGTAGCGGCTTGCCATTGTTAATAGTGTAGTAAATAGGAGTTACCGCATTACCAGTACTAATAGTTACATTACCTATTTTATCACGGCTGATAGCCAAAGGTTTTTCACTGTTAGCCACTACATTAGCCGCTTGTAATAGGTTATCGGCTTGGGCAGGGCGAATTACAAAACCGAAGTTATGAGCGCCCGCTAATATACGGTCACGCAATATGGGGCGAGGACCACAGCTGTTACCTCCCAATCCGGTAGTACCTATGTTAAGCTGTAAATATACGCCGTCCGATTCGGGCAGCTGGTAAGGGTGTCCTGCCAAAGTCATATCGATAGCCTTATAAGGCAAGGCAGCTACCGATAGCGGTTCGGCACCTACAAACACAGCCCCTTCATTGCGCAAGTTAGTAAGGGCTGCCCAGCGGGTATCTTGGTGTTGCCCCATATCCTGTGGTTTAGGGAAAGGCACCACCTCACCCTGTACGCTGTTGTTGTAAAGCCCTACAAAGGCTCCTGTTTTGCGGTCGGAATAGTTATCTTGCTTACCACGACCGTAGTAGGTAAAGTTATTGTACTGTTTAGGCAGTTTTACCAAGTAACCTAACTGAGGTAATACCACATTAGGGTCGTTAGAAACTACGCTTGCTTGCAGTTCAACCGAGCCGTCGGGATATACGGTAAATATTTGGTTGGTAGTGAACTTAAAGTCGTCTTTACCAAATTTCTTATCGGTAAGTTCTTCTATGGTATTTCTGCCGCTGCTGGCACTGCCGTGAATTTTAGCAGCGTTAGGCGCTTGTGATTCTACGGTGAAATAGTACGAGTAGCTACCGTTGGCATTCGCTTTTACATTATGAGCCAAAGCCTTGTGCTGTAGGTTATGCAATCCGTTTTCAAACCATTGTTCAAACACCCAGTTGTCATTATTAGTAAAGGCGCGGAAGGCGTTTAGGCTTAGGTTACTATTATCGATAATAGTATTATTGCCGTATTGCAGCCTGCCTATAGTACCTTTTTCAAAGTCGAAGAGTACCGAGAAGTTTTTGCCTACCAACATTTTCTTATCAGGGCTAAGCTGTAGGGCATCGCCTTGAGCTACTTCCGATAGCAGCGGTAGGTTATTAGCTTCCTGTATGCGGAACTGCTCACGTGCTTGTACAAAGCCTTTCGGAGCCCAAGGGCGGTCGGCAGCCTGACGGAACTCTAACACCACATAGTATTCGGCATTGCTATCCAAACGTTTGGGTTTGATGGTTACCTTACCTTTCAGTTGTGGTTTTAGGGGCGATAGGTTAAAGGAGCGTTCTTCCACCAGCTCACCATTGCGGTACAGTTTCCACACCCCTTCATATCCTTCCAGAGGTTCAAAATAAGCTTTGTTTTTAATCTCAAAAGTATCATAAGAAAGCATTTTCACACCTATGTTCTGATACACTTTTTGCACCTCGTAGTACTGAGGTTTGGGGGTGCGGTCGGCAAAGATGATACCGTTCATCACAAACTGACCATCGTTAGGGAAGTCGCCAAAGTCACCGCCATAAGCCTCATACCGAGTGCCGTCAGGGGTATAGTTGTAAATAGCTTGGTCTACCCAATCCCAGATAGCCCCTCCGCATATAAAGTTAGAACTTTCAATAGCCTCCCAATAGTCGGCAAGGTTCCCTACGGCATTCCCCATAGAGTGTGCGTATTCCGAAATGTGGAACGGATATTTAATTTTATACTTACCTGTAGCCGCTCCTTGTACCCACGCTACCGAGGGGTATTGGTTAGAACCCATATCTACAATATCGTTATTGCGCTCGTATTGCACTGGGCGACTGGTATCGAGGGTTTTGAGGTGGTTATAGGCAGTTACAAAGTTCTGCCCAGGACCCGCTTCGTTACCCAAAGACCATATTACTATAGCGGGCGAGTTATAAGTAGCCTCTACCATTTCAACTATACGGGCGGTATGCGCTTTCTCCCATTCTTTAGGGTGTGAAAGTGATTCTTTGCCGTAGTAATACTGGTGTGATTCGATATTCGCTTCGTTTTCCAAGTAAATACCGTATTTATCACAAAGGTAGAAGAAGTAAGGGTCGGGAGGGTAGTGTGAGTTGCGTACGTGGTTAATATTACCGCGTTTCATCAGCATTACCTCGTCTTCCATTTGTTGGTGGGTAAGCACGTGTCCTTGTGCAGGGTGCGTTTCGTGGCGGTTTACCCCTTTAAACTTAATGGTTTTGCCATTTACGTAAAAATACCTACCTGCCTTGCCAAAAGCATCGTCTTCGGCTTTGGTTTCTTTTATTTCCACCTTGCGGAACCCGAAATAAGTAGATACCGTTTCAATAGCCTTGCCTTTTTTGTCCTGTAACTGAGCGGTTAGCACGTAGCGGTGAGGGGCTTCGGCACTCCACAAGTAAGGATTCTTAACACTTAGTTGTGTTTGTATTTTCTCAATAGCTTTACTTCCTACGGCTGTTACCGGAGCTTCGCCTCTAAGCAATGGCTCACGGCGTACGCCATCGGTATACAGCAAAGCCTCGTACACGCTATAAGCTATTTGGTAGTCTTTAGCCTCTTTTTTATCTAAGTTACGCACCTCGGCGGCTATGTTCAGTTGCCAATCGGTAAAGTTTTGGCTCTCGGTAAGCACGTTAAGGTTAAATAGTTGCAACTTAGGGGTAGAGCGCAAGGCTACGGTACGGAAAATCCCTGGTAGGCGGAACATATCTTGTGATTCTAAGAATGAACCGTCCGAATTTCGGTACACCTCTACCGCTATTTTGTTTTGTCCTTTTTTCAGATACTTAGTAATATCAAAAGAAGCCACATTGCGTGAGTTTTTAGAGAAACCTACGTACTGACCGTTAATCCAGAGGTAGAAGAAGGAATCGACCCCATCGAAGTCGATGAACACCTCACGTCCTTTCCAAGAGGCAGGCACTTCAAAATAACGGATATAGGAACCCACCTCATTGCGGTATTCATAGGTAGTCCAAGTTTCGGGAGGGGTACGCATAACCCCTTTGCGCCAGTCGTCTACTTTGCGTTCGTGATAGAAAATCACAGGCTGATTCACATAAATAGGCAAGCCGTATTTCAGTTTGCCGTCTTTTTGTATCCCCTGCACGTTCCAGCTGGAGGGTACGGGTATCATATCCCAGCCCGAGGCGTCGTAGTTGGTTTTGTAAAAATCGGCAGGGCGCTCGTCAGGGGTTTTACACCAGTGAAAACGCCATTGCCCGTTTAACGACTGCCAGTAAGGTGATTTTTCGGGCAGTACCTGTGTAGCTTCCTTTTCGTTATCGAACGAGAAGAAGTAAGCGCGAGGGTACTCTTTGTTAAGTGAGAGTTCTTCTACCGACTCCCATTCTTTGCCCGTAGGGGCTGTTTTGTCGGCATATTCAAACCCTCCTAAAGGCTTATGCTGTGCCATCAGCAGGGGCGACATTGCTATGGCTATGAGCGTGCCGCCTGTTTTCAAATAATTTTTCATTGATACTTATGATATTAATTCGATAATTTATTGTTAGTCATTCCGTAGTAATAAGCTCTTTATTGCGGCTGCAAATATACATTATTTTTTTGATATAAACGAAAAAAAACAAAAAAGTTTTTTTATTGCAAATAATGCAAAAATCCCCTCCTCCACCCCCTTTCCGCAACAAAAAACACAACCCCTTAACAATCAACTCATTTTGCGTCGCTAGACTTTGCCAAAGTTTTAGACTTTGGCAAAGTTGATGAGGAAATTAGCAAATGAGGAAATGAGGGAAATGCGTCGCTAGACTTTGCCAAAGTTTTAGACTTTGGCAAAGTTGATTTGAGGGAAATGCAATGTTTTGGGGTTTTTGTTGCGAATAATGCAAAGTGAGGGAGTGGCGTTTATATGCTTGACATTCAGTAATGTAACGCTTATCCTTCGCTCACCCTTCGTTCTGCCTTCGAGATGGCTTCGAGATGGCTTCGAGATGGCTCCGAGAGGCTTTTGGCAGCGTTGGTGATGTAACAAACTGATTGTTAAGGAGTTGTGTTTTTCGGCAAAAAAGGGAGTTGGGGTTGGTAGTTTTTGCACAAAAATTAGCAAATTAAGAATTTTTAGCATTTAGTAGATAGTCTTTAGTCGGTAGCAGGTGAGTTACCGATTGGCAGCTAAGGCTGCTACATTTTCACGGAGCAGGACGCAAAAGTTTTAAAGCTTTCGTGCGTTTGACCTAAAAAAAACACTATTAATACCCTCTATATTAAAAAATTTATTATCTTTGCGGCATAAATTAGGGAATTAGCAAATTTGAGAATTAGCAAATTAGCAAATGAAACTAACCCCTAACCACTAACCACTATCCCCTAAACCCTAAACCCTAAAAATTTAACCGGCAGCTTGCTGCCATATTAATACATAATTGACATGAATAAGATTACAAAAAAACCGTCTGCAAATGGGCTCATTACCCTGCGCCCTACGCATTTGCAAATTTCCAAATTGGCTAATTTGCTAATTTTCTCGCGCCCTACGCATTTGCTAATTTTCACATTAGCTAATTTGCTAATTATTTTCGCTTGCTCCAAGAGCGATGACAACCCTACTCCCTCTGCGGTAAAACCCCTCGAACGCCTTAACAGCTGGGAGCATAAGCCGGTGGTCGATACTACCCAAACCTATATGCCCTTCCTTACCAAAAGTGAGGGGACTATAACCCTTACCGTTACTGCCAACGGTAGCGCGTGGGTCGATACCAATAACAACGGCGTTTTTGACGAAGGTACCGATGTAAAGGTTACCGAACTCGCACAAACCGTTACCTTTACCGCCCCTAATAAGGTCTTTACCGTATATGGCGAAGTAACCGAGTTAAACGCTGCTGGCAACGCCCTTACCGCTGCCGATGCCGGTACTAACACCGTTCTTACCAAGCTAAACGTGGCTAACAACCAGTTCACTGCCGATGCCCTTACCAAGTTCATCGAGTCATTACCTCCCGCTCCCGCCCCCGATGCTAAAGCAGTATTGTATGCTGAAGGTGATAGTAATGAGGTAACTCCCGAAGTGCGCAAAGCCCTTGTGGCAAAAGGCTGGAAACATATACGCCTTAACAAAGAGGGCGTAGAAGAAGAAGATAAGGACGACCCTAACTCTTATTACATTGAGCTTGCTACCGATATCCCCTTAGGCAACACTATAAAGCTGGGTATTGATGCTCAACCAGAGGACAAAAAAGATATATGGATAGACCTCGATGGCAATGGCGTAAAGGACGATACGGATGTGGTACCTACAACATTTGGTGAAGTGCAACCTTATACGCTTAAAGCTGAAAAGATTAGGATATACGGCAAAGTAGGATTCTTAAATTGCTCCGAAAGCGCACTTACCACCTTAGATTTTACTAAAAACGAAGCACTTGGTACTTTGTTTGCTTATAACAATCCCGAATTGGTTATAAAAGGCAATAAGTTACGCGTATTAGGGCTAAGTGTTGCTACCTTTCACAACAATAGGAATACCCTTAACTTATCCGAACTTTCCACTTTATACATAGACCCAAGCGAAGGTGTTACTACTGTTAATACAGCAGGGCTTGCCAAGCTTCAGCTTTTAAACTTAATTAATTGCTACGATATTACAAGCTTAGCCCTTAGCACTAACACCGAGCTTACAGTACTAAATATTAATAACTCAGGGCTTACAAGCTTAGACCTTACTAAGCAGCCTAAGCTTACCGAATTGCAAGTAGCAGGCACTCCTTTAACCGAGCTCACCGTAGCAGAAGGAGCTCCTTTACACTACATAGATGTTCAAGCTTACGGAGGAAAAGGAATAAAAAAAGAAGTCCTTTCGCAGCTTATAGGCAAGCTGCCTACGTGGCAACCCGATAATAAAGGTGAAATATTCGTAAGAGAAGGGCAACTCACAAACGAAGAAAAGAAAACCTTAACCGACAAGCAGTGGAAAATAACAGAAACACCCGGTGAGCCTCAAAAACCCGATGAGCCTCAAAAACCAGAGGAAGACCAAACCCCACCTACCTTAGGGGCAGGAGGTATTAAAGTTACTAACAAAACCCACAACCAAGTAACCGTAGAATGGGACGCCGCTACCGACGATATAACCCCTCAAGAAGCTTTGCATTACCAATTGCTCTTATACCAAGCCAACGGGGGTGGGGGTACATTGGTAAAAGATTACGGCATAATAAATGGCTTTAGCTACACCCTACAAGGTCTTACCCCTAATACTACGTATGTGGTAAAAGTACAGGTAACCGACCTATCTGGCAATAGCAGCTACTATGATCTTGAAGTTACAACCGAAGACAATCCTGAACCATATATACAGCTTACTACCAAAATAGCTGTAAACGGAACTATACAGCTGTATATTAATGCTATACCAGAGGATAGAAACGGAGTGTGGATAGACCTCAATGGCAATGAAATAAAAGACGATGGTGAAGCGGTAACTACATTTAGCTATCAAAATTATACGATTAAAGCACAAACCTTTAGGATATATGGCAAAGTAGATTACTTAAGTTGCCGAAACAGCCAACTTACCACCTTAGATTCTACTAAAAACGAAGCTTTAAGAGTTCTATATGCTGATAACAATCCTGAATTGGTTGTAAAAGGCACAAAGTTACAGGTATTAGGGCTAGATGTCGCTGTATTTCACAACAACAGGAATAACCTTACCTTATCGGAACTTCACGATTTAGTCATAACCCCAAGTGAAGGTGTTACTACTGTACATACAGCAGGGCTTGACAAACTTCAGTATTTAAGTGTGAGTGGTTGCAACAATATTACAAGCTTAGACCTTAGCACTAATACCGAGCTTACAAAACTATTAGCTAATAATTCAGGGCTTACAAGCTTAGACCTTACTAAGCAGCATAAGCTTCATACATTGGAAGTAGAAGGTACGCCCTTAACCAAGCTAAACATAGAAAAAAACACTCCCTTAAAAGTAGTAGATATTAGTCATAATCCCCAAGGGGAGGGGCTAAAAGGCACCCCTTTTTATACATTGATAGCTAAATTACCTAAGTATGCGTCGAAAAAAGGTAAAATAACCTTAAGCCCAGCACAATATAACGCACTGCCTAAAAAAGGGCTTGACTTAAGGACAAATGGCTGGGATATTATTGTAAAACAAAATACTCCTTAGTTGCCAATCATTAAAGGATTCGGAGGATAGCTAACTCGAGGAATGAGTTAGCTATCCCCTATCCACTAACCCCTATCCACTAACCCCTATCCACTAACCCCTAAAAATGAACAAAACCGTTTTTACAGCCCTCCAAACAAAACTAAAAGTAGGCAATAGGCGCGGGGTGCACCTTAACGCTATCCCTGCCTCGTCACGCTATAAACTCGATATAGCGCGCTTAGCAGCTATCTTTAAAAGCTTGCCCGAACGCTTTATTTTAGACCTCACTACCCTGCGCAATGTGAAATTCACCTTCTCTACCCACGACCGCGTGCTTACAGGTAAAGAAACCCCCGAACAGCTGGCTAAAAACGAAGAACTATTGCAAAAATTGGTAGGCAGTATCGAAACCCTTATCTTCCAAAACGAGGTTATTGCCTCCGAAAAAGGCGTCAATACACTCGGCTTCGGCTTCCCTATTCTCTTGCGCCGTGATAATGCCGATGGGCAACTTACCGCTGCCCCTATACTGATATGGTCGGTAAAAATGAAACCTACTACCCAAATGAATACGTGGGAAATAAGCCGTACCGAGGACGACCCTATCTACCTGAACGAAGTATTGGCTAACCACCTCCAAACCGACTCGGGCATCACCCTACCCCCTATCCCCGATGAAATGTTAGAAGACGGCAAGATTGATAAACCCGAACTCTTTGCCCTCTGTAACAACCTGCTCTCTCAGCTTAAAGCTACCCAAAACTTAGACTTTTTGCTCAATAACTACGCCGAAATACTACCCCTTAAAAGCAAAGCCGAGTACGAAGAACTCTTGCCTAACAAAGGCGATGTACTTATTGAAAAATGCGGTATACTCTCCTTGTTTGAAGTCCAAAAGCAAAACATTATCAATGATTATGATAAGCTTATCAATAGCTTTCAGCCCGAAGAGTTCAGCGCCGAACAGGAATTACAAACCCTTAGCTCGGTACCTACCGACCCCTCACAACAGCACATTTTAGAACAGCTGCGCCAGCAGCGCAAAATCCTTATTCAAGGACCTCCTGGCACCGGCAAAAGCCAAACCCTTACCGCTATCCTTATCAACGCCCTGCAAAACAAACAAAAAACCTTAGTGGTGTGCGAAAAGCAAACCGCCTTAGAGGTGCTGTACAATGCCCTGCAGCAAAAAGGATTGGGCAAATACTGCACTATGATTAAAGATGCCATTGCCGACCGCCGCTTTATTGTGGAGGCAGTGCGCAACACTATCGATGCTGCCGACTTTCGCAAAGAGGTAGAAGCCTACCCCCAGCAGGCGCTCACCACCCAAGTGGAGGCTATGAACAGCCACAAAGGGCATATCAACGCTATACACCACAAAATGAACACTCCTTTGGTAGGCGGCAATAATTGGACGAACATAGTAGGCGCCCTGATGAGCTACCAAACCGATGCCCAAGAGGTGAACCTCTCTGCCCTTTCCTTCTCCTTTAACGAGGACGAATGGCAGCTGCTCACCCCCCTTTGGCAAGAAGGGGAACGCCTTTGGGCAGATTTTAAGCCTTTTAGCCTCTCGCCCTTGTTCTGCCCCGAAAAACTTACCGCCCAAAACCTCTACGCCACCCAGCAAGCAATAGCCGAAAGCTTTAAAAACTACCAACAGCAGTACGAAGCTATAGGCAAATTAGCCGATAACTACCGCCAAGAGTATGAGCAGCTGCGCAAAAATGAGTTTGCCCAGCAGCTTAGCGCTCTTTCTGCCGCTATGAACCAGTATGAGCTCATCACGGCTATCCTTAGCCCTACCAACGAGGTATTCCACCCCGAACGCACTAACAGCTTCTTCTATAAGCTCTCGGCACTCTTTTCAGGAGCGAAAAAGAAAACCCTACACACCCAAAAGCAGTTAGAAAACCTTAGTACCGAAATAAAAGCCATTAGCCTGCACCCTAACTTTTCACCTATTAACATCTCTGCCGATTTGTGGCAAAACAAAACCGAAATAGCCCAGTACAGCAGTGCTATAGCACAAGCCCAAGCTCAGTTTAACGATAAAGTAACTACCGACTTTGCCTCTCTCGACCTTCTGAACTATATCCAGCCGCAGTTCAGCACCCCTGCCCTTACAGCAGTGGTAAGTGCTACTAAGGCGCTTATTGCCCAACTCCAGTCCGATGGCTGGCTGCACACCCCCTTTACAGGACATTCTTTTGCCGATTTTAACGCCTTTATTGCCGAACTCTTCAGCACATACCAGCAGCACCTCCAATCCGACGCTCAGGGCTTAAAAGCTGCCTACCAGTGGTATAGCTGGTACCTACAGCGCAATGCTTTCCAACAGCAGTGCATACCCCTACTGCAAAAGGTCAAACACTGGGAAGCCTCCTTCCTCACTGCCTATTACCCCCTATTGTTGCGCCATAATGCCGATGATAGCCTGAACTTTGGCAACCATCATTATACCGATTTCCTACAGCTGCTCAAAGGCTTTGCCCTTACCCAACAGTCGTTTATCGAGGGGTATTGGAATGCCCAGCAGCGCAAGGCTGTAAAAGCTTTTGAAGAGAAGAATAAAGAACTTACGGTAGCCAACCTGTATAACAAGCGCAAAAGCGAAAAGCATAACCGCCTGCCCTTGCGCCAAATAGCTATGACCGACACCGACCTCTTCACTACCTTTTTCCCCATAGTACTCACCACCCCCGATGCCTGCTGTAACCTCTTCGAGGGGAAGAACTTCTATTTTGACAATGTAGTGTTCGATGAGGCAAGTCAGCTAAAGTTAGAGGACAACCTCCCTGCAATGCTCAAAGGGAAAACCGTAGTAATAGCGGGCGACGAGCATCAAATGCCCCCCTCTAACTATTTTAGCAAAGTGTTTGATGGCAGTGCCGATGATGAAGATGAAGAAGTTAGTGAAGACGAAACCCTTACTTACAAAGAGGCGATGCTAAACATCGAATCACTCTTAGATTACGCCTTAGAGTTTCAGTTCAGCAAAAACCACCTCGATTTTCACTACCGCTCACGCCACCCCTACCTCATCGATTTCTCTAACCACGCGTTCTATAATGCCCGCCTGCGCCCCCTACCCACTACCCACCAGTACACCCCTATTGAGTTCCGCCAAATAGAAGGCGTTTTTGAAGAGCATATTAACAAGGAAGAAGCTGCCGAAGTGCTTAAGGTATTGGAAGGCATTACCCCACGTCCCGACGGCTCTTACCCGTCGGTAGGGATAGCTACCTTTAACATCACTCAGCGGAACTACATACGCAAGCAGCTGCTCCTCAAACAAAATAACGACGAGGCATTCCGCGAAAAATTAGCCTTGTTAGAAGGGGCAGGACTGTTTATCAAAAACTTAGAAAACATACAAGGTGATGAGCGTGATATTATCATCTTATCGGTTACTTATGGCAAGAAGCATAACGGCAAGTTTGTACAGAGTTTTGGACCGTTAAACCACACCAAAGGGTATAAGCTGTTAAACGTGATTATCACCCGCGCCAAAGAGAAGATTTACGTGTGCAACTCCATACCCGAAGAAGTGTGGAGTACCTATAAGGAAGCTTTAGCAACCGAAGGAGCTAATAACCGCCGTGCCGTATTATACGCCTATTTAGCCTATTGCCAAGCCGTAAGCACCGATAACGAAGCCTTGCGCCAAGAAATACTAAGTGTATTAGACTGCTATGGGCATAAGCACACCACTGCCGAAGCCAACAGTCACAACCTGTTTAAAGAACAGGTGTACCAACAGCTCAAAGCCCAACACCCCGACAAGGACATCACCCTCGATTACCATTTCGGAGGCTACACCATCGATATATTGTTAAAGCCCACCACAGGCACCCCTATAGCTATCGAGTGCCTTAGCAAGCCCCTTTACCACGATGATTTAGCCTATTTAGAAGACCTTCATAAAGAAAAAATACTCAAAGCAGCAGGCTTTGAGTACCAACGTAAATGGGCATTTACCTATTAAAAAAAGCGGCTAAGCCAAAGGCTTAGCCGCTTTTTTAATTATTTATTATTAATTGTTACTTATCAACTGATATAGTTTGTCTTTCAATGGCTGAATCCCTTTACCCGATACCGATGAGATGAACAAGTAAGGAACCCCCTGAAAACTATCTTTCAGTTCGGCGTTAATAGCCTCAGTAAGTTCATCGTCCAGCATATCCGATTTAGAGATAGCAATAAGGCGGTCTTTATCCAACAGTTCGGGGTTATATTTCGAAAGTTCATTCAGTAGGATATGGTACTCATTCACTATATCGGGGCTATCGGCAGGAATGAGGAATAACAATACCGAGTTGCGTTCTATATGACGCAAGAAGTAATGCCCCAAGCCCTTGCCTTCGGCAGCCCCCTCAATAATACCAGGTATATCAGCCACCACAAACGATTGGTAGTCGCGGTTTTCTACTATACCCAAGTTAGGTTTGAGGGTAGTGAAAGGGTAATCACCTATTTTAGGTTTAGCCGAAGTAATTACCGATAACAACGTCGATTTGCCCGCATTAGGGAATCCTACAAATCCTACATCGGCAAGGACTTTAAGTTCTAACAGCAGTTCGCGTTCCTCACCGGGTAATCCTGGTTGGGCATAGCGAGGGGTTTGGTTAGTAGCCGTGCGGAAGTGCCAGTTACCTAAGCCTCCTTTACCACCGCGTAAGGCTATAATTTCCTGCCCATCTTCAGTAATTTCAAACAGAAGCTCGTCGGTTTCGGCATCTTTAACAATGGTACCCAAAGGCACCTCAAGGGTGATGTCTTTGCCATTGGCACCGAAACTGCGGTTAGCCCCTCCTGCCTCGCCGTGTTCGGCTTGGAAGTGTTTCTGAAATTTGAAGTGAATAAGCGTCCAAAGGTGCTTATTGCCGCGCAAGATAATATGCCCTCCACGCCCGCCGTCGCCGCCATCGGGACCTCCTTTAGGAACAAACTTCTCACGGTGTAGATGCACCGAGCCTGCCCCTCCGTTACCCGAAGCAGCGTATATTTTAACGTAGTCGGTGAAATTACCTTCGGTCATTATTGTGCTTTTATAGTGTCGATAGTATGTGATAGGCGAGTAGTAATCTCCTCGATAGTACCAATACCATCTATAGCGTGGTATTTACCCTGTGCTTGGTAGTAGGCAATAAGCGGAGCTGTTTTCTCATTGTATTCGGCAAAGCGGTTGCGAATTTTCTCTTCGTCTTGGTCATCGGCACGACCGCTTACTTTACCGCGTTCCACAATGCGTTTAATAAGCACTTCATCATCGGCTTCTAAGGCAAGCGTGCCGTGAATGCGCATATCTTTACTTTCCAAGAAAGCGTCAAGGGCTTCGGCTTGTGCAATAGTACGAGGGAATCCGTCAAAAATAAAGCCTTCGGCATTAGGATTCTTTTCTACTTCTTCTTGTAGCATTTGGATAGTAACTTCATCGGGTACAAGGTCGCCTTTTTCAATATATGATTGGGCTAATTTACCTAACTTGGTTTCGTTCTTAATGTTATAGCGGAAAATATCGCCTGTAGAGATGTGTACTAAGTTGTATTTGTCTTTCAAGAAAGCAGCTTGGGTGCCTTTACCAGCTCCTGGTTTGCCAAAGAGTACTAAATTTGTCATCGTTAATGAGGTGTTTAATTGATATACTTGAGGTAGGTTACGAGCTATCTCGTCAAAATCCAAGCCATAGCCTACAATAAAGCGGTTAGGGATAGGCTTGCCTACATAATCTATTTTGAGGTCTTTTTTATAAGCATCGGGTTTAAAGAAGAGGGTAGCAACACGGAAAGACTTTACTTTCTTATCTTCAAAAATACGGTATATTTCCTCCAAGGTATTTCCCGTATCGATAATATCTTCTAGTACTACTACATCGCGACCTTCTACCGACTCCGATAACCCGATAAGTTCGCGTACTTTACCAGTAGAGGTAGTACCTTGGTATGAAGCAAGTCGTACAAAGGTAATTTCACACTCGCCTTTATAATGCCTTACAAAGTCGGCTGAGAACATAAACGAGCCTTTAAGCATCACTACAAACAGAGGTCGTGATTCGCTCAAATCTTGATATACTTCCTCTGCCATACGGGCGGCTATTTCGTCTAATTGCTGTGCCGATACGTAAGGCTCAAAAGTTTTATCGTGTAATTTAATCAGTTCCATATAGGTGTTAGGGTATTTTTATTTCTTTATGGTAAAGTAGCTCCTACGGCTATATCACAACGGTGTCCTGGCTGCCCGTGTGGTGGGTTCGGTTTGCCCGAAAAGCCAGCTTCGGTAGTGCCGGTGTGTTGTTGTGCCTGCTGGGGGTCTACTACTACTTGTTGTTGTACTACTTGGGGCTGAGCTGCTACTTCCGTTGGTTGTGGTTGTGCGGGCTTACTGTTAAGGGGTGCCCCTACGGGTATGTCACAACGGTGACCGGGCTGCCCGTGTGGTGGGTTTAGTTTTTCACCATTAACCCCTACATAGCTTGGTTGTACTTGTATAGGCTGTTGGGTTTCGTTGGATACTACTGGTAGCACCTCGCCTGCGCCCACAGGTTGTGCAGGGTGTTGCAGTTGTGCCACCACATTGCTATCGTTAGGCAAGGGAGCCCCTACGGCTATATCACAACGGTGTCCTGGCTGCCCGTGCGGCGGGTTCAGCATTACCCCTGTAGGTTGCACTTCGGGAGTTGTATTAGTAGGTAACTGCCCATTGGCAAAGGGGTTGCTATCATTGCTTTTGTCGCGTTGCGCTTCAGCCATTTCGGTATTAACCACCGCATCGTCGGCTACGGGTATTTCGGTTGGAGTGTTATTACAAGCCATCACTGCCCATAGTGACAGTGTTAAAAGAATAAGTTTTTTCATTCCTATTTTTACCATTAAGAATTAAAGTTTTAAAAGCGCGCTGTGTTATATAATAGGGTTATTTTGCTAACGTTTGGCTGTACAGTTCGGCTACTCTGTCCCAGTTAATAACGTTAAAAAAGTTAGTAATATAGTCGCCGCGTTTGTTTTGATATTTTAGGTAATAAGCGTGTTCCCACACATCCATTGCTAAGATAGGGGTACCTGTTACCTCCAAGCCCGGCATTAAAGGGTTATCTTGGTTAGCGGTACTTACCACTTGTAGTTTTTCATTATTCACTACCAGCCACGCCCAGCCCGAGCCAAAGCGTTTAGCACCTGCGTCGGCAAAGGCTTTTTTAAAGTTCTCAAAGCTACCAAAATCACGGTCGATAGCCGCTGCTAAGGTACCCTGAGGCATTCCTCCGCCCTTAGGTGAAATCACATCGAAGTACATATTGTGGTTGTAATACCCCCCAGCGTTATTGCGCAAGGTAGCGTTATTCATATCCATAGTACGAAGTACTTCTTCTATTGTCATCGCTGCTTTAGGAGTACCTTCCACTGCCTTGTTCAGGTTGTTCAGGTAGCCTACATAGTGTTTTGAAAAGTGAATGAACATAGTTTCGGCATCGATGTACTTCTCTACCGCATTGTACTCATATTTTAGGGGTACTACAGCAAAAGCACCTGCATTAGCTTTCACTTCGGTAGGGTGTCCATAGGCTGTTTTTTTCTTTTTCTGAGCGTAGAGGTCGCCCGTAGTGATTACAGTAGCCAAAGCCACTGCACATAGTGTGATTGCGTTTTTTAAATTCATAAACATTATTTATTAATAGTTAGTAACACAGCGCGCCGTTACTTATAACTATTTTACACTAAAAGAGTCTGACCGATGTTCAGCAACACCAATTCTTTTCCTTTAGCTTTAAAGCTGCGGATAGCCAAATCCTTATCATCTACCTTAATAATAGGGAAGGTATCGTAATGGTATCCTAATACTTTGTTACATTTCACAAAGTCCGAAGCCATAATAGCATCTTCCACGTCCATAGTGAAGTTACCGCCTATGGGCAGTACTGCCAAGTCTATTTTATAGCGAACGGGAATGAGTTGCATATCGAAGTGCAGTGCGGTAGCTCCTGCCACGTAAAGGGTTTTTTCTAAGGTTTTGATGATAAAGCCCGAAGCGCACCCGCCCGCTTTACCGTTCTCAAAGGTAGAGGAGTGTAGGGCAGGCACCATTTTAATCGACCCAAAAGGGAAGTTGTAAGCCCCGCCTAAGTCCATAGGGTGAGCGTTTTCGATACCAAGGTCGAAAAAGTAGTTAGAAATCTCGAAGTTTGAGATAATCTTAGCTTTGGTGCGTTTGGCTATGCGCTCTACGTCGGAGGTATGGTCTTGTTGGGCGGTAGTTATCAGGATATAGTCCGCCGGAATAGTGTTAATGTCGATAGCGCTTGCAGCAGGGTTTTCGCTGATAAAGGGGTCTACCAACAAATGGGTTTCGCCTATCTTGATGCCCAAGCAAGCGTGTCCGTAGTAAGTTACTTCCATAGTGTTATTATTTAAGATTGTCATTTTTTGTCAATTTGTTACTTTAAAGCTGCCCTATAAAGAAAAGTACCGCCATTGCAAAAGTGCTAAGGGCTACCACTTTTAGTTGCCCGTCCAATGCAGGCGGATTGGTATTTTTTTTCACTATCAGCAAGTGTATGGTTAGGGGCAGAAAAGCCAAGATATACAGCAGTTGCCAGCGCATTTGCAAGCGCAGTACCGAAAAGCCCAGCATACCGAGCATTGCCAGCACCACCAAGTAATAATGGTAGTATTTAGCCATATTGCTGCCCATTAGCACCACTAAGGTACGCTTGCCAGCTGCCCTATCGTTAGCCTCGTCACGCATATTGTTCAGGTTTAGTACTGCCACGCTTAGCAGTCCGACGGCAGTGGCGGGTAGCAGACTAATAGGTTCAAACTGCTGGGTGTACAAAAACTCACTGCCTAATACGCTTACCAAGCCAAAGAACACAAACACAAACACATCGCCTAAACCTCGATAGCCGTAAGCCGATTTGCCTACGGTGTATTTAATGGCGGCGACTATACACAGCAGTCCTAACGCCAAGAACACGCACACATAAAGCCAGTTATCGGCACCAAAAGCGGTGTATATAAGGGCAATAGCCGATAGCAGTGAAAGTGCAGCGGTTATCAGCACTATCTTTTTCATCTGTGGGGCACTAATAGTACCGCTTTGCACTGCCCTTTGGGGTCCTACGCGTTGGGCGTTATCGGTACCTTTTACCCCATCGCCGTAGTCATTGGCAAAGTTCGAGAGTATTTGGAACAGTACCGTAGTGATGAGAGCCCACACAAACACGTCGGTACGGAAAGCGTCGAGCCTATAAGCTAAAGCACTGCCTACTATAATGCCCGCTACCGACAGGGGTAACGTACGGAGTCGTGCTGCTTTAAGAACCGATATACACATTGTGTGCTGACTCATTTTTATTGTTTATTCTATTAACTTTCAACTTCTTGAGTATAGCTTTCTTCCTGCTTATTTTTTCCTTTGCTATAGCCATAGAAATAACCACCAATAGCAGTAGGGAGTGCTACCATAATCATTTTGAAGATTTCTTTTAGTAGCTCGTCTTTACCTAACCACAGGCAGTATGCACCAAAAGCAAGTAGAATAACAAGAATACCCAATACTACAAAAATATTTTTAGAAACAGCCTTTTGGGCATATTTTCGCTGATTAGCTAAATCTTCTTTCTGGGCTTGTAATAGTTGTAGGGCATACTCGTGTGAGAGGCTAAGCTGTTGTTTTTTCAACTCAAGGTCAGCCTTTCTCAATTCACCTTCTACACGCTGATTTTCCACAAATTGCCTAATAATTTCATTGTCAATAGGTGGTGGTGTATTATTAGATATTTCCATATAAATATTTGGTTTCTACTTCTATAGCCCCTAATCCTTTTTTACCTAATTTAGGCGAGATAATACGCACATTTTCAATAGTATCAGCATTTTCTCGCAAAAACTTCAAATACTTTTTAGGGTTGTAAAACACTCTTTTATTTGAAAGAGTAGGGTATGTAGAGGTTGCTGTTTTCATTTTTTGCGTAATTATTTGAGTGCAAAGGTACAATTAATTTTCTAATTAGCAAAAATTTTACTAATTGAACAGCAGCTCTCGGTACTTAGTAAGCGTCCAAAGTTCATCATCTACCATAAGCTCTAACTTATCACAGTGGTAGCGAATATCGTCAAAGTAAGGTTTTACCTCCTTGCAATAGGCATCGGCTTTGTGAACAAAGTCGGGCAGGTTATTAGCGTGCTTGCGTGCCTCTATCATCTCCTCTACCTTGCTGTGTATCAACTTAATATGTTCCGATATATGGCGTATTAGCACCATTTGTTCGGCAGCTACTTCTTGGTAGCTATCGCCAAAGATTTCCTTTAAGCCTTTTACGTTCTCGATAAGCGTATTTTGGTAGCGCACCGCGGTAGGCACTACGTGATTCAGGGCAATATCACCCAGCACGCGCGATTCTATCTGCACCGTTTTCACGTACTCTTCTAAGGCTATTTCATAGCGCGCCAACAGTTCCACTTTGCTAAGCACCCCAGCACTTTCAAACAAGTTTATGGCTTTTTCGCTAATATTCTCTTTCAGCGCTTCAGGGGTAGTTTTGTGGTTGCTCAAGCCGCGTCGGGCAGCCTCTTCTTCCCATTCTTTGCTATAGCCATCGCCTTCAAAGCGTATTTTTTTACTTTCTTTTATATAGCGGCGCAGCACTTTAAAGATAGCATCTTCTTTCTTTTCGCCTTCCTCAATAAGTCTGTCCACCTCTTTTTTAAACTCGTTGAGCTGTTTGGCTACTATAGTGCTAAGTACCATTGTAGGCTTGCCGCAGTTAGCCTTTGAGCCTACCGCGCGGAACTCGAACTTATTGCCTGTAAAGGCGAACGACGAGGTGCGATTGCGGTCGGTAGTATCGAGGAAGAGGTCGGGTATTTTGCCCACCACGTTCAGTTTCAGTTCTGTTTTCTCTTCGGGCGACAGGTTTTCGGACGAGACTTCTAAGGCATTGAGCACTTGAGTAAGCTGTTCACCTATAAATACCGACACTATAGCCGGAGGCGCCTCATTAGCCCCCAACCGATAGTCGTTCGTAGCCGAAGCCACCGATGCCCGCAGCAGCGGTTCGTACTCACATACCCCTTTGATAGTGCAGATAAAAAAGGTGAGGAACTGCAAGTTTTTAATAGGAGTTTTACTGGGTGCCAGAAGGTTCACCCCTGTATCGGTTACCAGCGACCAGTTATTGTGTTTGCCCGAGCCGTTTACCCCCGCAAAAGGTTTTTCGTGGAAGAGGATAACAAAGTCGTGCCGTTCGGCTACTTTGCGCATCACGTCCATCAGCAAAGAGTTCTGATCCACCGCCAAGTTAGCTTCTTCAAATATAGGTGCTAGTTCAAATTGGTTAGGAGCCACCTCATTATGGCGTGTTTTTACAGGGATACCCAGCAGTAGGCATTCTTGTTCCAAATCGCGCATATATGCCAGCACCCTACTGGGTATTGCCCCCAAGTAGTGGTCGTCCAGCTGTTGCCCTTTAGCTGCCTGATGCCCCAAGAGGGTTCTGCCGGTAATCATCAAGTCCGGACGCGTATTAGCAAGGGCTTTATCTATCAAAAAGTATTCTTGTTCGCAGCCTAAGGTAGTAGTTACCTTATTTACATTTTTGTCAAAATACCGCGCCACTTCGGTAGCGGCTTGGTCTATAGCGCTAAGGGCTTTTAGCAGCGGGGTTTTGTTATCCAACGCCTCGCCGGTATAGGCTATGAAGATGGTAGGAATGCACAGCACCGTGCCGTACACAAAGGGCGGAGAGGAAGGATCCCAAGCGGTATAGCCACGCGCCTCGAAAGTATTGCGGATTCCGCCATTGGGAAAGCTGGACGCATCGGACTCCTGTTGTACTAACTGTCCGCCCCCGAAGCGTTCGATAGCGCGGTCACGAGTAATAGGTTCAAAGAAAGCGTCGTGTTTTTCGGCAGTACCTCCTGTAAGGGGCTGAAACCAGTGGGTATAGTGAGTAGCCCCCTTAGAGATAGCCCAGTCACGCATAGCGGTAGCCACTTGGTCGGCAACGCGGCGGTCTATTTTAGTACCGTTATGGATAGCGTTCATAACGGCGGTAAAGGCATCGCGGGTCATTAGTTGGCGCATAGCCTCTTCATTAAAAACGTTTTGGGCAAAAAGTTCAGAGCGTTTGCCTTTTTCGGAAACCACTACGGGTTTGCGGTTTTGTGCAGTAGTAAGAGCGGTAAATCGTAGCATAAGGCTAAGAGGTTTAGTTTTCAGCCGCAAAAGTAGGAATTAATTAGTAATTAACAAAATTTTAGTCGCTAGTCTTTAGTCTTTAGTCGCTAGCGGTCTAACATATCTCACTTGTCCAACTAATCCACTAACCCCAATTTGCTAATTTCCTAATTTGCTAATTTCCTAATTTGCTAATTTCCTAATTTGCTAATTTTCTCATTTTCTTTGCGAATAATGCAAAAATCCCCAACACCAACCCCCTTTCCATAGTAAAAACACAACCTATTAACAATCAACCTATTACCTCACTAATGCTACCAAAAGCCTCTCGAAGGCAGAACGAAGACAGAACGAAGGCAGGGCGAAGGCAGAGCGAAAGGTGAGCGAAGGATAAGCGTTATAGCACTGAATATCAAGCCTTTCACTACCACCCCCTCACTTTGCATTATTCGCAACAAAAACCCCAAAACATTGCATTTTCTGCAACATTCCCTCTATCCCCCTCATTTCGTAATTTGCTAATTTTCTCATTTCCTAATTTGCTAATTTGCTAATTTCCTCATTTGCTAATTTGCTAATTTCCCAATTTCCTCATTTCCTCATTTCCTAATTTTCCCCCTCGGACCTGTCACTGCTCAGCCCTTATTTTATAAGGAATTTTGGCATTTTGATGGCAGGATTTGCATACTAGTGACATTTTTGGAAAAAGTGAAAAATGGCAGTCTGAGACATGAAAATGGCAGTCTGAGACAAGTGAGGTATGAAAAAACCGCCGTAAATTTGCACCGAAAATTAGGGGATAGGAGTTAGGGAATAGAGGTTAGTAGGCAAAACGGGTCAGAATTGTCTAAACCCTATCCACTATCCACTATCCACTAACCCCTAAAAACCCTAAATCCTAAAACATCGCCGCGTACTCCCATTTTCGGCTTGCTCCTCTCCTTTGTAGAGGGGGTAGGGGGAGAGAAACTGATGAAAGAAATAATGAATTTCAGAAAAGGGGCTTTGCTCACGCTCCTTGTAGCAGCTGCCACTGTGGTAAACTGCTCTAAAAGTAAGGACGAGCCAGAGGTGCCTACCAAAGTAGAAACCCCTGAACACCTAAGCGACTGGACACCCCAGCCCAAAGTAGATGTCGCACA
>CAUREJ010000017.1:0-36604 GCA_963523735.1 uncultured Capnocytophaga sp. | reverse complement strand
GCAAATGAGAGAATTAGCAAATGAGAGAATTAGCAAATGAGAGAATTAGCAAATGGGGGAATGGGGGTGCTATATACCTATATATGTATATATTGAAGTGAAATATGGAAGATGACGGGTTTAGAAGAAAAAAGGCTGCCCAGAAAAGTTTTGCTTTGTGAGGGCGAATTGCCATTCGCCCCTACAAATGTGTGGCAATCATACTTTTGAAGACTTTTTGGACAGCCTGTTTTGTTATAAGGGATAGATTATTTAGCTGTTATATAACTTTGATAAGTAGAAAACAATGCCTTGTAAGCAGCCACACTACTTGCAGGCACGTAGATATGCTGAATTAGGTATAATGGACAAAATTCAGGCTATTTTAGAGATGATAGCCTGAATTTTGTCCATTATACCTACTTACAATTGTTTTTTCTTTGGTGCAGTTCACTAAGGTTACAAGAACTGTTATCGCCATTGCGATATAAATAAAGTGCTTCATTTTTATTGTTTTTATGGTATTGTTTCTTAGACAGCATACTATTATACAAATAGCAGTTAATTTATTCTAAAGTAGAACTTTAAGATAATAAGGGATACTATAATATACTTCTTAATTCTATAATATCTTGAGACGTAAATTCATTATATATCCCTTCTTTTTGCCAAAGTCCACCTTCTACAATCTCATCAAAAGCAGCATCTTTACCTAACCATTTTTCTGAAGGAATTATATCACCTAAAAACACTGCTTTAGAAATTGTTTGAGTAAGTTTATATTCCCACTTACAGCGCTTTTCTTTACCTCCCTCTTTAAGTTCTAAAATAACAAAAGAGAAATTTTCACGCATATAATTATTTATAAACTCATTAGTTATATCATTACCATAACGTTTAACAAGAGCTTCTTTTACATTTTCTCTAAAGACGCTATTAGAAGTAGTAAAATGATTCTTTAACCGTTCTTGTAAGCCTTCTTCGTTATAATGAGTGCCTATTCTTACTATTCGATCAAGTTTTTCAGCATTAGGTATTGAAATTTCCTCTCCTTTTTCAAAGAAAATATACACCCCTGTTTTAGGAATTTTTTTATTTTTTTCAGGGTCAGAAAGAGAATTATAGTCAAAACGTTCTAACCTATTAAATATTTTGTGTAATTGTACTGCTATAGTACCTTTTTCAACCTTCACCATACAATAATGGAAAGTTATTTTAGTTTCATTATTTGTTACCTTATACCATTGATCTATTTGATAATTTTCTAATAATGAAAAAGAAGAATTCTTTTCTTTGAGTTCACCTTCTTTAAATTCTAAATTACCAGAATGAGGTTCATTTTTTTCCATAGTAAACATTTCAGAAACTCCTTTCTCTTTATTAGTATATATTTGATTATTAGTTAAAAAAATACAAAGTCCCCCTGATACTTGATTAAAATTGTTTTTTCTTTGGTGCAGTTCACTAAGGTTATAGGAACTGCTATCGCCATAGCGATATAAATAAAGTGCTTCATTTTTTCTTTTATTTTTGGGGTTATGTAATTCTTTGTTAAACAAGTTTGTTAAGAAATATGTTTTTTTATTTTTTCTTCTATTTGAAGAAAACGCATTATTGGAGATTTAATCTCTTGTGTAGTATCAAGAGCTATTTTTCTTAATTCTTCTATACAATCTAAAAAACTCTTATTATATACAACTTTTAAATCTATTCCTTTTTGATTTTTCAAATAATCAACAATCGCCTGAATATCTCTCTCCTGATTATTAATTGTATTACCTTTTTTTGGTATTTTAACTATAGGCGTCCATAGCATATAATTACAGTTATAACCTTTACAACCAAAATTTTCTTGAGCATACTCAATATCCTTTTCAAACTTAGATATCAATTTTGCTACATTATTAGGTCTATTATCTTTTGTATATTGAAGCCCCGTTTCTAAATGAGTAGCAACTTCACATACATAAACCTCTTTGTCTTCCGAGTTTATCCCCACAACATCTATTTCTCCTTGTACTTTCTTAGTTTGTAGATTATACTGAACAAAATCACATTTTTTTATTAACTGCAAATATTGTCCTACAATATGTTCTCCAGCATTTTCCATTTTTTATCAAATAATTAATTTAAGATATTAACAATATTTTTACTTTTCTAATAGTTTATTCAAAAAAAACTCAAACTGAGAGGTAAGTTGTAATTCTTCAGCAGGAACAAGGTGTGTTTCTTTTTTTAAGCTTTCTGAAAATATCACCATATTTGCCTTAGGTATTACCAAGTCAGTTGCTATATAAGCTGTAGGTAATAATACAAATAATTCTTCTTTGCTAACTTCAAGTGCATAAATAAACTGATCTATTCGTCTGTTAATTATTTGTGATAAATGAGTAGGAACAAAAGGAGATAAATCTTTATCCAAATCTCCCATAGCTAATGCGCGCGCCCATTCCTTTACATTTATATCAAGAACAGCAATTGTTTTTTCTCCTTCTTTTTCATTAGGCACTACTACTCTAATGTCAGGAGCTACTCCTAAAACTTCTTTTTTAAGAACAATTTTCCAATTTTTATTCTTAAGCTTCGCTATGTGGTATAGTATACGAGCTATATAATATTCTACATCTATAGAAATAAATGCAGGAAAACTACAATCAAATCCCTTTCTATAATTACGGTTTATAGTTTCCCAAGAAATAGCATAAGATGCATCTAATGAAAAAAATATTATGCGTAAAACTTCTAAACTCACAGCTTTACCTGCTATAAAATCTTCAGCCACTTTTTGTGCGGCTTTATCCAATAGTTGATAGTAATCTTCCTTAGGTTCTCCTAAGTAAAAATATTTCTTTTCCTCTTCTTCCATAAATAAATTTTAATTATTTTTTGTTATACTACTTTCTAAAAATATTTCTTTCTACCTATATATCATACAAAAACACTCTTTATTTACTATTTTTAGCAACTTTATTTTGTTGTAAATGTAACATTCCGCACAACATTCTGGTTTTCAATGCGATAAATGTTTGACTTTTGTGATATTCAATTCAAAAACAATAAGGTACAGCGTACTCTAAATAGATTTATCAGCTTTTATATCTGCTTCTATTGTTGTAAAGTACTCATATTTTAATAAGTTTTTATGTTTTTTTTTCTAAATATTTTTTCTGCTGCAAATGTACAAATCTTTTTTCTATACGCAAAATTTTTGCATAGATTTTTTAGGAGGTGAAAGTTAAAAGGAGCAATGTTAGGAGGTGATATGGAGAAAAGTTGTTTTTCTGCATTTGAGGTGAAAAATAGAAAAATATACTATTTTCGGGTGGTTTGGCAGAAACGGAAGGTTTGTTTATAGAGGGCTTATACTTCGCTCATAGTTCGCTTATAGTTCGCTCATCCTTCGCTGAAGGCTTAAACAGAAAATTTTTCTGTTTGGGGTATGATGGATTTTTGCTCATAGTTCGCTGTAGATGGGTGAAATAAAACTTGTGTATTCTGAAATTATATTTATCTTTGCATCTTGAAATTAAGACTATTGTTATGATTCATTATATATCAAACGAGGTGCTGCTGCTGGAACAACTGAGCGCTATCGTTGAAAGTGATACTGAACTGAAACTATCGGAAGAGGCGGTTGTTAATATTGAAACTTGCTACCGCTTTTTACAAGAACATACTAAAACGCATTCGGACGACTTACTCACACTGCTGAACGCTTCTTTCTTTGACGATGCTGGAAGACTTAAGACTTCGGAACTTGCTGAAAAACAAAGGGATATGCTACAACACTACGCCTGTGGTATGGGGGAACGCATTCCTAATGAGATTGTGAAACTGATGCTTTTTCTGAAAATACAATCGTTTTCATACGGCTTTAGTGGGGTGAGATTGGAATTGGTGCAACGTATGATTGACTTCTACAACAAGGGGGTTATGCCGGTGGTGTACTCTAAAGATATTCCGGACGAACGGATTGCACTGGCGCACCTTGCCTTACCGCTGTTTGGCGAGGGGGAGATTTGTGTGCAAAACAAAATCTATTCGGCTCAGGAGTTGGAAGGTAAATACGGCTGGGCTCCTCTTACCTTGGAGATGCGTGAGGCTGATGCTTTGCTAAACGGTACGCAACTAACTACGGCTTACGGTATCTACAATTTGATAAAATCACTGCGATTGATGGAATGGGCTGATTTTGTTGCCTCGGTATCGACCCAAGTGTTTGGCGGGAATAGGTCGGCTTTTTCGGAAGCTATGCAGGTGGTGCGCCCTCATAAGGGGCTGATTGAGACGGCGCAGCACTTGCGTTCACTGCTTAAAGATAGTACTTGGGCTGAGGGGGGCGAGGCGCTTAGACCGCTACCTGAGGCTTTTGGGTCGATTCCGCAAATACACGGTGCCGTACGCGAGTCGATTGGGGCTATACGCAAGGTGATAAAAACGGAAATGAACTCGGTGACGGATAACCCTATTCTTTTCCCCGAAACTAAGGAGATTATTTTTGGGGGAAACTCACATACTTTACCGCTATCATTGGCTATGGACTTTTTGGCTATTACGCTTACGAGCTTGGGGAATATTAGTGAACGAAGGGTGTTCTATTTGCTATCGAATGCTGGAAAAGATATAGAAAATGAGATTGATTACCCTATCTTTCAGCGTATTATTGAGGGAATCCTGAATGAAAACAGAAGACTATCGACCCCTGCAAGTATTGAAAGTCCTATTTTGTTTGAAAAAACGATAGATATTAAGGGTATGGGGGGCAGTTCGGCTATTAAAGCGGAACAGGTAGTGAAAAACATTCAAGAGATTTTGGCTATTGAGCTTATTTTGGCTACCTCACTGTGGAAAAAGAAGCAATTTAGCTATCATTCGGCTTTGTTTAAGAGCTATTTGGATTTTATGGCTGAAGAAGAAACTTCGACCCTTAAAAAGCAAATAAAACGCACTATTGCTTTCTTTGCTACAAAGGGTGAATAATTTTATAATTGGTAAATTATGCTAAAAACACGTATTTTTTGGGGCTTAATGCTGTTAGGATTTTGCTCTTTTGCACAAGGGCTGAAGGGCGATAAGCTCACTATGTTAGTGGGCACTTATACTGAGGGCGGTAATTCGGAGGGTATTTATTCCTATAAATTTAATCAGGAGGAGGGTAGTTTTGAACTGCTGGGGAGTGCCGCAGCGGGAAATCCGTCGTTTTTGACTTTATCGCCCGACGGAAAGCATTTATATGCCGTAAGTGAGTTTAACGACGGGCGACAAGGGGCTTATTCGTTTGACTTAGGGAGGGGGTTGAGCCACCCTGTATTTCAATCGACTGTTATTAAAACGGGTGTTACCGATGCTGGGAAACAGCTGGGTGCTGACCCTTGCCATATATATGCTGATGATAAATTAGTGCTTACAGCTAACTACACAGGGGGCGATGTGAGTGTTTTTGGCTTGGATAGCGAAGGAAGATTAAAGGCTGGTGAACAGCAGTTTAGCTTTTACAGAAAGAGTCCGCAGCGGGTGGCGCATATTCATTGCATAGTGCCTACCCCTGATAAGAAGTACTTATTGGTTACCGATTTGGGGAATGATTACGTGTATAGGTTTCATTACAAGAGTCTGTTAGCCGGCAAAGAGGCGTCGGAAGGTGTAAAGGTTGCCTATAAAACTGAGGACGGACAGGGGCCTCGCCACCTAACTTTTAGTAAAGACGGTAGGTTTGCTTACCTGATAAATGAACTGGGGGGCGAATGCGTGGTGTTACGCTACCGCAACGGAAAGCTGAAGGAAGTGCAGCGCATAATGGCTGATGAAGGCGGAGGGCGTGGCAGTGCGGATATACATATTAGTCCGGATGGGCGTTTTCTGTATACCTCGCACAGGTTAAAGAAAGATGGGATTGCTATCTTTGCTATCGACCCTAAGAAGGGTACTTTGACCAAAGTAGGATACCAGCACACAGGGGTTCACCCTCGCTTTTTTGCGATTAGTCCGAATGGGAAGTTTTTGTTAGTAGCTTGTCGTGACGATAACAAAATACAGATATTTAAGCGGGACGAAACAACTGGCAAACTTACCGATACATTACAAGCGATTGAGGTAGAGAAACCTACTTGTATTGTTTTTACAGAATAGAATTTTAAGAATAAAAATTATAAATTACTAATTGTTATATGACTGATTTAGAAATTGCCCAAAAGGCGGAAATGTTACCTATTAAGGAGGTGGCTAAGAAATTACATATTGCCGAAGAGGATATTGACCCTTATGGCAGATATAAGGCTAAACTGCCTTTACAGCTTATAGACCCTGAAAAGATTAAAAAAAGTAAGCTGGTGCTTGTTACGGCTATCACTCCTACTCCTGCTGGTGAGGGCAAAACTACAGTGAGCATAGGGCTGACTGAAGGGCTGAACAAAATAGGCAAAAAAGCGATTGCGGTACTGCGCGAGCCTTCATTGGGGCCTGTGTTTGGCATTAAAGGGGGTGCTGCCGGTGGGGGCTACTCACAGGTGGTACCTATGGAGGATATTAACCTGCACTTTACAGGAGACTTCACGGCTATTGAAAAGGCTAATAACTTACTTTCGGCAGTGATTGATAACAATATTCAAAGCAAGACGCATTCCATAGGTATTGACCCTCGTACAGTGGTGTGGAAGCGTGTGATGGATATGAACGACCGCGCTTTGCGCCATATAGTAGTGGGCTTGGGCGGGGCTACTCACGGGGTACCCCGAGAAGATGGTTTTAACATTACCCCTGCCTCGGAGATTATGGCTATTTTGTGCTTAGCCGAAAACTTTTCAGACCTTAAAAGGCGTATTGGCAATATTTACGTAGGTAAGAAGTTTGACGGTACTCCTGTTTTTGCACGCGACCTGAAGGTGGTGGGGGCTATGGCTTTGCTGCTGAAAGAGGCTATAAAACCTAACCTTGTTCAGACTCTTGAGAATAACCCTGCTATATTACACGGTGGGCCTTTTGCGAGTATTGCTCAAGGTACTAATACTGTTTTAGCTACCAAAATGGGGCTTTCATTAGGTGAATACGTGGTTACTGAAGCGGGATTTGGTGCCGACCTTGGGGCTGAGAAGTTTTTGAATATTAAATGTACCTCGGCAGGATTGGCTCCTGATGCTGTGGTGGTAGTGGCTACCATTAGGGCTTTGCGCCATCACGGAGGGGCTAAAAAAGAAGAATACAACACTCCTGACTTGGAAAAAGTGAAGCGTGGTATTGCTAACTTGGAAAAACACATAGAGAATGTACAACTGTTTGGACTAAAAGCGGTGGTGGCTATTAACTACTTCCCTAACGATAGCGAGGAGGAAATAGCTTATGTGAAAGAGGTATGTGCTAAGAAGGGGGTAGAGGCTATTGTGAGTAAAGGTTTTAGCGAGGGCGGAAAAGGTACTGAAGAGCTTGCGCACGCGGTGGTGCGTATAGCCCAAAGCGGTGAAAGCCACTTTAAGCCTTTATACAACAATGAGGCGAGTATAGAAGAGAAAATACATACCGTAGCTACTAAGATTTACGGGGCTAAAGCCGTGCATTACAGCGGAAAAGCTGTAAGCCAACTGAAACAGATTAATAAGTTAGGCTTTGATAAGCTGCCTGTATGCATTGTAAAGACTCCGAAATCACTGAGTGATGACGAGAAGAAACTGGCACGACCTACGGATTTTGAAGTAACAGTGCGAGAGTTTGAATTTGCTTCGGGAGCGGGATTTGTAATTCCTATTTTGGGTGATACGGTACGTATGCCAGGTTTGCCGAGTGTGCCTGCTGCCGAGGGTATGGATATAGACGATGACGGCATAATTAGTGGATTATCATAACTTTTTTGCGATTTATTTTGCATATTAAAGTAAAAGTACTACTTTTGCGATTATTTTTAAACTAAAAAGACAAATGAAAAGAATTATTTTAGCAGCTATGTTCTTGTTGGCAACGGTTAAATCCTTTGCTCAGGACGATTTCCGCAAGCACGAAGTAAACTTGAATGTGCTTAATGTTATTTGGTTGGCTTCAGTTGAATTGGGATATGAACACTATATCGCTTTCAATCAATCAATTGAAGGAGAGATTTTTATTAACGACCAGTTTTCTTTTTTACCTAAAAAATCTGGTGAAAAGTACAGCGCTACAAGCGTAAAAATAGGTTATAATTACTATTTGGACTTAGATGGTAATTCAGGACCCTACATAAACCCTTTCTTTAAACAACGTTTTGGTAAATTCACCTACGAGGACGGAACCAAAACTAATTTAAACAGCTTTATAGTGGGTATTGGGGCTGGCTATCAGTGGAATTACAACGATACTTTTATCATTGCTCCGTACGCAAATATAGCTCGTAACTTTGGTAAAGGTTTGAAGGAAGATAGTAAATTTTGGGCTGTAGAACCTAATTTAGGTATTAAAATAGGCTACAAGTTCTAAAAACAACAATCAATTTTAACGAAAATGACAATTAACAATTAACCCTGAACGTGTTAATTATTAATTGTCATTTTTTTATTTCAAACTAAAAACAGTAACTTATGAAGCGATATTTTATTACTTTGACCTTGCTTTGCCTCACTGCTATAAGCTATGGGCAAACTATTGTAGGAGTGAAAGGCAATGACCCTTTCCTTACATTTAATGCTTTTACTAACGTAAAATCAAATGAAAGTTATAATATGGAAATCTTTGCGGAAGGCTTACTGCCCAATGTAGGGGTGTTTGTTAATGTGCCTTTTTCATCGCATTTTGGTTTTCAGGCTGAATTTATGTACAAGCAAGAGATTATTTCATTTCAAAAACGAGGGGAAAACTTAGATAAAAAAGACCGACAATTTATTCGATTTGGGAGTATAGAAGTCCCTTTGCTACTTCATATTCAAGGAAATAATCCTTTTAGGGGCTTTGGACAAATAGGGGTGGCTCCTAAATTTTTGCTCAACGCTACTTATTCGGAGAAACAACGGAGTGATAGAGAGAATATTAGTAGGTATTTTAATTCGACTCAGCTTACTTTTCACATTGGTGGGGGTGTAATGTGGAATTCGCCTAAGTGGGTATTTATGATTGACGGTCGTTTTTCGGGCTCTCTGACTGCTATTAGCAATGAAACTCATAGTCCTTTTCTTAATTTTAAAGATGCTGACAGTGTGTATGTGACTTTTTCGGTAGGTGTGGGATATAAAATTAGATAACAAGTAACTGATAATAATTTGAAAATACTAATTATAGAAGATGAAAAAGAATTACGCCTTACTTTAAGGCGTTTTTTTGAGCAAGAACATTTTTTGGTAGAAACGGCAACTGACTACCCTTCGGGATTGGCTAAACTTGGCGATTATGACTACGATTGCGTGCTGCTGGATATTATGCTGCCTGGTGGCAGTGGTATGCAGCTATTGGACGAACTGAAGCGTATGAAAAAGAAGCATTCGGTGCTTATTATCTCGGCAAAAGATTCGGTAGATGACAAGGTGTTGGGACTTGAAAAAGGGGCTGATGATTACCTTGCTAAACCTTTCCACCTGTCGGAATTACTGGCGAGGGTAAGGTCGATTATAAGGCGTAAAAATCAGCAAGGTGAAGAGGTAATTAGACTTAAAAACGTGTGCTTGCTGCCTGAAACACGAACGGTAAAGGTGGGTGAAGAGGTGCTTTCACTGAACCGCAAAGAGTACGATTTGTTGTACTATTTTATAATTCGCCCTGAACGATTGGTAGAGAAAACTACTCTTGCCGAAGCGGTATGGGGCGACTATATTGACCAAGTGGATAGCTTGGATTTTATCTACTCACAGATTAAAAACTTGCGCAAGAAACTAAAAGCAGCTGGGGCAGAAATTGACTTCCAGTCGGTATATGGGATTGGTTATAAATTGGTGTAAGCTATGAGAATATCACTAAAAAACTATACACTTAGATATCTGACGATAGCCTTTTTGGTTATTTTGGTAGTGTGGACTTTATTAGTAGGGCTTTATATTTATGAGGAGGTTTTTGACGATGATGATTATAAGGAGGAACTTTTAGACGAGGAGGTTTTGCTGAACTTGGCGGTAGCTTTGGGCGTGCTATACGGGGTGTTGGTGCTGGTTACTTATCTTATCAACTTATTACTTATTAATAAAATATGGAAGCCTTTGAAGGAAATTATAGAGGCTATTAAGCGATACCAAGTGGGTAATAAAGAGCATCTTCCTGCTATTAATAGCGATGTGATTGAATTTAATGTGCTACACCAAAATATTGAGCAGATGTGGGAACGCAATGAGGCTATGTTTGAAGAACAGAAATCATTTACGGAGAATGCTTCGCACGAGCTGCAAACGCCCTTGGCTATTACCTTGAACAAGTTGGAACTGCTGATGAGTGATGAACAACTTAATGAACCACAACTGTTACAGCTAAGCCAAATAAGGCAATCACTGATGCGAATGACTCACTTGAACAAATCACTACTAATGCTTACTCGGATTGAAAATCAGCAGTATAAAGAAACTGAAAGGGTATCGTTTGCTGAGCTTTTGAACGCTATTATCGATGATTTGACGGATCTTATTGAATACAAAGAACTAAAAGTTACGGTAGAGAAAAGGGGTGATTTTGAGGTGCTGATGCATAAGGATTTGGCAACGGTATTGGTATCGAACTTGCTACGGAATGCTATAAAATACAATCGGAAGGGGGGAGAAATTACTATTTTATTAGCACCGGAGGGGGTAGAAGTGCAAAACAGTGCGCAGGATATGAAGGCTTTGGACGAGGGGCGTATTTTTCAGCGTTTTCACAAAGGACAACAGGATACAAGCTCGACGGGACTGGGGCTGGCTATTGTAAAATCAATAGCTGATGTGTATCAGTTGCAAATAAATTACAAGTACAAAGAGGGAATTCACAGTTTCTGCTTGAAGAGGAAATTAGGGAATTAGCAAATTAGAGAATTAGCAAATTGGAAAATTAGCAAATGAGGGAATTAGCAAATTAGCAAATGAGGGGGTAGCTATGAATTGGGGGGAAGTTTTAGGCAATTTATAGGAACATATAGAATTGAGAATGCCTATAAAAGATTAGTGCAAAATTTTAAAAGAATATAAGAAATGAAATTATTAGTAGCTTTATTGGTTTGCCACTATCTGGCGGACTTCTGTTTGACGTGGCCAGCATTGATACAATCAAAGGGTGATGGGAAGAATCTGTTCCCGATAGCTCAGCATTCTACAATTCATACCATACTGATGGGGGTATGCTTATTGCTTTATGGAACAGACCTAAAGTTGTTCTTTTTGCTGATGGCATTTGAATGGGTGTCGCATTTTTTCATAGATACAATGAAAACACGACTGTCTTTGGCTAAGCCTTTATTAGCAGATTCAAGGCGTAAACCCTATTGGATGCTGTACGGACTTGACCAGCTACTCCATCAAATGGTAGTGGTAGTAATATGGTATTTTTCTACATCTCAGTAAAATTAGCAAATTAGCAAATGAGGGAATTAGCAAATGAGGGAATTAGCAAATGAGGGAATTAGCAAATTAGCAAATGAGGGGGGAGCGTGGTGAAGATTTGGCTTTTCTGCGTTGGAGATGAAAAATAGAAAAATATACTATTTTTAGACCATTTGGCAGATAGTGGGTATCTGTTTTTATAGGTCTGATCCTTCGCTCATAGTTCGCTCATAGTTCGCTTAACCTTCGGTGAAGGCTTAAACAGAAAATTTTTCTGTTGGGGTGTATTAGGGGATAGGTTTTAGAGCGTCTGGTTTCAGGCAGGGGAGCTTAGTAGGCACGAGCTATAAGAAACGCGCCAGCAGGGGGGCAGATTTGTCGGGGGGTGTCTAAAAAGTTTTGTTTTGTGAGGGCGAATTGCCATTCGCCCCTACAATGGGATCAAAAGTTATTGATTATTAGTCTAATCAGTTTACCAAAGTTTTGAACTTTGTTAAAATGACAATTGTGCCTTGTTTTTAGGAATTTTTGTGTTTTTGAGCTACTAATTATTTTTATTCATTGTTAATTGCAAAATTATTTGTACCTTTGCGCCCACGAATACAATTGTTTTTAGGGGGTGAATTGTTATTTACCCCTGATAACTTGTTATTAGACATTTAAAAATAGAAAATACAAATATGGGTTTTTTTGATTTCTTAACTGAAGAAATAGCCATTGACTTAGGTACTGCTAATACGCTTATCATTCACAATGACAAGGTGGTAGTGGATAGTCCGTCGATTGTAGCATTGGACAGATCGACTAAAAGAATTATAGCTGTAGGGCAGGAAGCACGCCTTATGCAGGGTAAAACGCACCCGAGCATCAGTACTATACGCCCTTTGAAAGATGGGGTTATAGCTGACTTTGACGCTTCGGAACAGATGATAAGTATGCTGATAAAGAGTATCCCTGCACTTAAAAAACGTTTCTTTTCACCTTCATTGCGTATGGTGGTGTGTATCCCTTCGGGTATTACCGAAGTTGAGACGCGTGCGGTACGCGAATCATGCGAAAGGGTGAATGGTAAAGATATATACTTAGTACACGAACCTATGGCTGCGGCGATAGGTATTGGGCTGGATATTATGCAGCCTAAAGGAAATATGATTATTGATATAGGGGGTGGTACTACCGAAATTGCTGTTATAGCACTTGGTGGTATTGTTTGTGATAAATCGGTAAAAATTGCGGGTGATATTTTTAACTCGGATATTGTGCATTATATGCGTACCCAACACAACCTATACGTGGGAGAAAGCACCGCCGAGAATATAAAAATAACGGTAGGGGCTGCTATTGAAGACCTTGACGCTCCGCCAGAAGATATTATGGTACAAGGGCGCGATTTGCTTACCGGTAAGCCTAAACAGGTACAGGTGTCATACCGTGAGATGGTAAAAGCTCTTGACAAATCAATCCTTCGTATTGAAGATGCTATTATGGAGACTTTATCACAAACGCCTCCTGAATTGGCTGCCGATATTTACAACACTGGTATTTATATGGCTGGTGGTGGAGCGATGCTACGTGGCTTGGATAAGCGTATCTCATTAAAAACGGATTTGCCTGTGTACGTGGCTGAAGACCCTTTGCGCGCTGTTGTAAGGGGTACTGGTATTACCTTGAAAAATATTAATAAATTTAAAAGCATATTGCTGAAATAGTCAGTAGTTAGTGATTAGCCATTGGGCTAACAGCTAAAGTAACTATGAATCAAATAATTCAGTTTTTCATACGGACAAGGGACTTTTTTGTGTTCTTGGGCTTGTTTGTGGTGGCTATTGGCTTGGTTTTCAGAAGTAATTATTATCCTCAGAGTGTTTATATCAATTCGGCTAACAACATCAGCGGAGAGTTGTATGCTTTTAGCAGTTATTGGTCGGGTTATTTTCATCTTCGCACCGAGAATGAGCAGCTGGCGGAAGAAAATAGACTACTGCACAACCGTGTGTTACTTTTGGAACAAGCGCTAAAACGACAGCCTTTGGCGGATTCATTGGCTTTTGTGAAAGCTGATAGCGTGAAGTACAGAGTGTTCAAAGCGAATGTGATTAAGAATAGTTATAGGTTACACAAAAACTATTTGACCATTGACAGGGGTACTTCGGACGGTGTGCAGCAAGATATGGGAGTGATTTCACCTCGCGGAATTGTAGGTATTGTTGAAAATACTTCGGGTAGGTTTGCTACTGTGCAGAGTGTGCTTAACAGTCAATCGGCTTTAAACGCAATGGTGAAACGCACAGAGCACTTTGGATCACTGCGATGGGATACTAAGCAGCTGAACATTGTTCAGTTATTGGAAGTTCCTAACATTGCTCCTATACAAAATGGCGATACTATAGTAACGGGGGGTATGTCCAACATTTTCCCTAAAGGGTTGCCTGTGGGCAAGATTGTTCATTACGAGAAAAGTAAGTTTGACAATACTTATGTGATTGACGTACAACTGTTTGCTGATATGAGTAACCTTGATTATGTGTATATCATAGAAAATACTGACCGTAAAGCAATAATGGAATTAGAAAAACAAGACCCTAAATGAATCACCCACTTGTAAAAAATACTTTCCTGTTTGTACTATTATTGCTCTTGCAGGTGCTTATCTTTAACAATATAGCCTATTGGGGGTACGTAAACCCAATGGTATATATTGTTTTTTTGTTAGTAGCTCCTTACCGAGAGAATAAAACGCCTTACTTGCTAATTGCTTTTTTGTTGGGACTTTGTGTGGATATATTTTCAAACACGGGTGGGCTGCACGCTGCAAGTGCTGTGTTTATAGCTTATCTGCGTTCGCCTATACTGCATATTGTTTTTGGCAAGAATTTTGAATATCAGGAATTGGATTTGCTTGCTTATCCTTTTACTAAAGTACTTAGCTATACTACCCTAATGGTTGTATTACACCATATACTATTCTACTTTTTAGAGGTTTTTAACTTTAACCATTTGTTACTTACCATAGCTAAAATAATAGGTGCTTCGGTGTTCACTGTTATTGTGTGTTTGCTATTCATTTATTTGTTCAGTAGAAATAAGAAATGAGAAAATACTTATTGCCATCTGTTATCATTATTACTGCGATTGTAATGCTGTTACGCTTGTTTTTTTTGCAGATTGTTTTTCACGATGAGAATACTTCGGGCATTGATAACATAGCGATTGAAACGGTATATGACTATCCTGAGCGGGGTTATATTTACGACCGCAATGGTGAGCTATTGGTTTCTAACCAACCTGCTTATGACGTGATGGTTATTCCTGCTGAAGTGAAACAATTGGACACTCTTGAACTGTGTAGCCTTTTGGAACTTACTAAAGAGGACTTTAAAGAACGCTTGGGAAAAGCGCGAGAGTATTCACGCAAGAAACCTTCGGTAATAGTGCATCAGCTGCCTAAAGATGATTATGCTGTACTGCAAGAGAAATTGCGCAAGTTTGAAGGTTTTTACATACAAAAAAGAATGTTGCGCAGCTACCTGACCCATAATGCGGGTAATGTACTGGGCTATATTAGCGAGGTGAATGAATGGGAACTGAAGAAGAACCCTTACTACCTTGCTGGTGAACTTATAGGACGTAGCGGGGTGGAAAAGCAATACGAAGAGTTTTTGCGTGGTAAAAAGGGGGTTCAGTACTTCCAGAAAGATAAGCACAACACTACTATTGAACGCTATAAAAACGGGGCTTTGGACACACTGCCTATTATGGGGCAGCCTTTGCAACTGACTATTGATATTAACTTGCAGGCTTATGGGGAACAGCTAATGCAAAAAAAACACGGTGGTATTGTGGCTATCGAACCTAAAACGGGTGAAATATTGGCTTTGGTATCGGCTCCGACCTTTGACCCTGCTCTGTTGGTAGGGAGAGACCGTTCCAAGAACTACACGGCTCTTTACAATGACTCGATAGCTAAACCTCTTTACGACCGTACGCTGCTGGCGGAATACCCACCTGGGTCGCCTTTTAAAGTAGTAAATGCTCTTATTGGTTTGCAAGAGGGTGTGATTACCCCTCAAAGTGCTTTTGGCTGTGGGGGTGGCTACCGCTACGGAGGACATATTATGCGCTGCCACTGCGGGCGAGGGTCTAACGACCTTTTGTACGGTATTGCCCTATCGTGCAATGCTTATTTTGCTAACACCTATAAGCGTATTATCGATATGAAGACTACTTCGGCAGTAGGTATGGACAAATGGAATGCGCACGTACGAAGCTTTGGGTTAGGAGGTTTTTTGGGCTCTGACTTACCTACGGGTAGGGCGGGCAAGGTGCCTAATACTGCCTTGTACGACAAGCAATACGGAGCGAATAGGTGGAGTGGCACGACTAACATTTCTAACGCTATAGGACAAGGTGAAATACTTACTACCCCCATACAGCTGGCTAATGTTATGGCTGCTATTGCTAATAAAGGTTACTTCTATACTCCTCATATTGTAAAACAAATAGATAACAAGCAAACTCCGTTTGAAGAATATACCGTTCCTAAACACACGACTATAGACCCTAAACACTTTGACCCTGTGATAAAAGGAATGAATATGGCTTACTTGGCAGGTACAGCACGCCGTACCCAAATAGATGGCATAAATATTGCAGCAAAGACAGGGACTGCCGAGAACTTTATTAGGGTAAATGGGAAACGTATGCAGCTTACTGACCACTCTATATTTGTTGCTTTTGCTCCTGTGGAAGACCCTAAAATAGCTATTGCTGTATTTGTAGAGAATGGTTATTACGGTGCTAGGGTGGCGGGACCTATTGCTTCACTAATGATTGAAAAATACCTAAAAGGAGAGGTATACCGCTGCGACCTTGAAAAACAGATGTTTGAAAAGAGCCTTGAACACGAATATATGAAGCCTTACTTGGGGCAGAAGTTTTATATAAATCAGTAGGCAAAGAAACAAAGTAACTATGGAAATTACACAACTACAACAATTAGACCTTATAAGTGGCATTTATTCATACGCTGACTATCTGCTTTGGAAGTTTGAAGAGCGTGTAGAGCTTTTTAAAGGGAAGATTTTTAAAATGTCGGCTCCTAACAGAAAACATCAGGAGATATTAGGCGACTTATACCTTATGTTTAGGAATACATTTAAAGCACAACCCAACGAGGGCTGCTGCAAGGTGTATATTGCTCCTTTTGATGTGCGCTTACCCCGCAAAGGGAATGATGATAATCAGATAGATACTGTGGTGCAGCCCGACCTATGTGTTATCTGTGACCCTAAAAAATTAGATAATCGAGGGGCTATTGGAGCTCCAGATTTGGTGGTAGAGATAGTATCGCCTGGCAATACTAAGAAAGACCTAAAGTATAAGTTTTCTCTATACGAAGAAGCTGGTGTAAAAGAATATTGGATTATACACCCTACCGACCAAACTGTTTCGGTATTTGTATTAGATAACGATAAGTACAGAGGCTTAGCCCCTATAGTAGAAGGAGACACCCTACAGTCGGTTACTTTTCCTAACCTAAAGATTAATACTAATGAAATATTTCACAATCATTAATCTAAATAATTTCGCTCTACTGAAATAATAGGTTACCTTATGTATTCCTTAAAACTAATTTCCAATTAATAACTAATACTTAACCCATTGAAAAAGATACTTCTTGCATCGGGGTCGCCGCGCCGTCAGCAGTTCCTGAAAGAATTAGATATACCCTACGAGGTAGTACTCAAACCGGTAGAAGAAACCTATCCGGCTTATTTGCAACGTGAACAAATCACTGATTATTTGGCTGAGCTAAAAGCAACGCCTTTTGCTGGAGAAATACCTCTTAACTGTGTACTACTGACCTCCGATACTATTGTATGGCACGAGGGTAAAGCTCTTGGCAAACCTAAAGATGCTGCCGATGCTTTTGCTATGTTGCGCTCACTCTCGGGGAAAACTCACGAGGTGATTACTTCGGTATGTTTTACTACTAATGATGCCCAAAGAACACTTCACTGCATTACTAAAGTAACTTTTAAAGAACTCACTGATAAAGAGATAACACACTATATTGAAAAGTACAAGCCTTTTGACAAGGCGGGAGCTTATGGCATACAGGAATGGATAGGACATATAGGGGTAACGGCTATTGAAGGTTCTTATAACAATGTGATGGGACTGCCTACGCACCTGATTAGTCAATTTGTCAATTAGCAGCTATGAAATCTATATTCAACGACTATCAAAAGAAGCTATCGGATATTGTTTTAGAGAATAACACTATCTCGCCTTTGAGTGAACTTTACTCCAATGAAATAAAAGAATTAGCTGTGATATGGTCTTACTATTCTGGGAAAATAGAAGGCAACACCTATAGTTTTGTAGAAACAGAAACCTTGCTAAAAGACGGCATTACCTCAGCAAAAAGATTTGAAGATGCTAAGATGCTCAAGAACTTGTACAACACCTTTATATCCGAACTACACTATATAAAAAGCGGCAATAAAGAGGTGATAGACAAGAGATTCCTGATGCAGATGCACTCCCAGCTCTTAGATGAGTTAGTAGACGATCGTGAACGTGGTATTATAAGAAAAAGAGCCGTCCGTATAGCAGGTAGTGATTATGTACCCCCTGCATCGGCAATAGAAATAGAGGAACAATTAGACCGTATTATAGAGGAGCAAGCACTGCTATCTAATCCGTTAGAGAGAGCCGTTTATTTGCATTGCAATATAGCCAAGTTGCAGCCTTTTATCGATGGCAACAAAAGAACCTCACGGCTTACTGAAAGTGTAGTACTGATGAATGACGACATTATCCCTATATTCTCTACAAGCAACTTAGATATCAACGACTATCGTACAGGTATTTTGTATTTCTACGAAACAGGAGAATACACCCAGTACGCCGACTATTTCCTAAAAAACAAACTCAAATACCTCCAAAAATACACTGATAAGGTATTACTAAATTAGTAAATATGAAAAAACTCCTCTTTTTACTCCTACTCCCTTTAACAATACAAGCTCAACCGCTATTGGAGAAAACACCTCCCGATTACATCAAAACGATTATCTTCAAAGCTGATGGCAATGACAAAAACCAATTCCCAATAGTACGTCGTAATGAGCGTTTTAGCTTGCAGTTTGACGACCTTGGAGGAAATGAAGAGACCTATTACTACAAAATCACCCATTGCAATGCCGACTGGTCGGCTTCTTCTTTGCTAAAAAGTGAATACCTCAAAGGCTTTGATAACCAACCTTTGCAGCCTGAAAGCAACTCGTATGCTACGCTGCAAAGCTATTCACACTACCAACTTACCTTACCTAATGAACTTACCCAACTTACCCTTGGTGGTAATTACCTCATCAGCATTACCGATAGCTATGGTACGGAACTCTTTTCACGTCGATTGGTAGTCTACACCCCACAAGTAAATGTTCTTACCGAGGTAAAACACGCTCGTGATTTGCAGTATTTTGACACCCAACAAGTGGTACAGTTCACTATCCGCCAAAAAGATTTTAGACTTGACAATCCTAACGTAGCAGTAAAAGTGGCTGTGCTGCAAAACTATCGCTGGGATACCGCTATTACAGCTCCTAAACCTCAATATGTAATGGGCAATGACCTTGTGTATCGGTACGATAGTGAAACAGCCTTTTGGGGGGACAATGAGTTCTTTTACTTTGACAGTAAAGATATTAGCGTGCCCGCTTCGGGTATTGCTCGCCTCTATCGCGATAAATGGGTGAACAACTACCTTTTTGCCAATGTAAGCAGAGCTGATAACGTTTATACCTATTACCCCGATATTAATGGCGACTTTTTGGTAAATACCCTTAACGGTAGGAACCCCACTACCGAAGCCGATTACACCTTAGTCCATTTTGCCTTAGAAGGTAAACCCTCTTTTTGGAACAAAGAAGTGTATGTGTATGGCAAGTTCAGCAATTACGAACTTAATGATGCCTATAAGCTAACTTACGATGAGAACGACGGGCTTTTTAAGGGTAACATACTCCTCAAACAAGGTTTTTACAACTATAAGTTCGCTACCAAAGCTGGCAATACTATTGATTTTAACGAAATAGGAGGCAACTTCTACCAAACCGAAAACTCTTACCTCGTACTTGTATACTATCGCGCTCCTGGTGCCCTTTATGACGAAGTAGTAGGTATAGGGGCAGCCTCAAGTGCTAATATCACAAGATAAGAGGTCGCACAAAAGGCTATTCTTCACA
This sequence comes from uncultured Capnocytophaga sp., assembly GCA_963523735.1. GTDB lineage: Bacteria > Bacteroidota > Bacteroidia > Flavobacteriales > Flavobacteriaceae > Capnocytophaga. Next base: position 16,926 of record CAUREJ010000017.1, on the reverse strand, counting down.
CTCCTAATTATATATAAAAATGAACTCTCCTTTAGCAGAACGTATGCGCCCCACCTCACTTGCACAATATGTGGGTCAAGAGCACTTAGTAGGGGCTCAAGGGGCTTTGCGCCAACAGATAGAGCGTGGTTTGCTGCCCTCACTTATCTTCTGGGGTCCTCCAGGTACAGGCAAAACCACGCTGGCAAATATCATTGCGCACCAAAGTAACCGCGCTTTTTTTACCCTTAGTGCCATTAGTTCAGGCATTAAGGAAGTGCGTGAAGTTATTGACCAAAGCAAACAAAGCGGGGGGCTCTTTACCCCTCAAAATCCTATTGTATTTATTGACGAAATCCATCGATTTAACAAAACCCAACAAGATTCTTTACTGCAAGCCGTCGAAAAAGGTTGGATTACCCTTATCGGTGCTACTACCGAGAATCCGAGTTTTGAGGTAATCCCTGCCCTACTATCTCGATGCCAAGTGTATGTACTGAAAGCCTTTGAACGCAAGGATTTAGAACAACTACTCCACAATGCTATTACCCACGACCCTATCCTCAAATCCAAAAACATACAACTGCAAGAAACCGAAGCCCTCTTGCGCCTATCAGGGGGCGATGGTCGCAAACTGCTTAACACCTTTGAACTTATTGTAAATGCTACCCCCGACGGACAGCCCATTGTGATTACCAATGACAACGTGCTACATTTAGTTCAGAAAAACACTGTTTTATACGACAAAACTGGCGAGCAGCATTACGATATTATATCAGCCTTCATCAAATCCATACGCGGTAGCGACCCCAATGGGGCTGTGTACTGGCTAGCACGAATGATAGAAGGCGGTGAGGACGTGAAGTTCATAGCCCGCCGTATGCTCATTTTGGCTTCCGAAGATATAGGAAACGCCAACCCTACGGCTATGATTTTGGCTAATAACACCTTCCAAGCCGTTACTACTATTGGCTATCCTGAGGCGCGCATTATCCTCAGTCAGTGCGCTATATACTTAGCTTCTTCACCCAAAAGCAATGCCTCATATAAGGCAATTAACAAAGCCCAACAAATAGTGAAACAAACAGGCGACCTAAGCGTGCCTATCCACCTGCGAAATGCCCCTACAAAACTAATGAAAGAGTTAGGCTATGGCAAGGACTACCAATACGCCCACGACTATGCCCATAACTTCGCTTATCAGGACTATTTACCCGATGAACTACAAGGAGAAACCTTCTACGAACCCTCCGATAATCCTCGTGAAAACGCCCTCCGTGACTACCTCAAAAAACTATGGGGAGAGCGGTATGGCTACTAAAGGAGAAAATAAAGTCAAACGCACCAAACTTTTATCTATACCCAAACAGAAAAATTTTCTGTTCGAACCTTCACCGAAGGATGAGCGAACTATGAGCGAACTATGAGCGAAGGATAAGCTACCTATTACCAACCCTCCCATTTCTGTCAAACGGTCTAAAAATAGTATATTTTTCTATTTTTAACTACCAATGCAGAAAAACAACCTTTTCCTCACATTCTCCTTCCTATTTGCAAATTTCGTGCGTTTGACCTATAGTTTTTTGTTTTTATTGCCAATTGAAAAAAAGTTTATATCTTTGTGCCAATATTGATGTATCACTACACTAATTGTTAATTATTAATTGTCAATTGTTAATTGAAAAGATGATTCTATTCTTCAAAAACCCCAAAAACACGCTCTATGTAGTGGCTGCCCAGTCTGCCCTTAATGAGGAAAATATCAATAAACTAAAGTGGCTGTTTGGCAATGCCGAACAACTCCCCTCCCCTACCCTCACCGGTACTTTTATCGGTCCGCGTGCTGCAATGATTACCCCTTGGAGTACCAATGCCGTCGAAATTACTCAGAATATGGATATTCACGGAATTATACGTATCGAGGAATTTCACGAAGTAACCGACCCTAACACGCACTTTGACCCTATGCTTTTTCAGCAATATGAAGGGCTTACTCAAGACTGCTTTACCATTGCTATTGAACCGCAAACAACTATAGAAATAGACGATATCGAGGCGTATAACCAACAAGAAGGACTTTCATTAAGTCCCGATGAAGTAGCCTATTTAGAAAAACTTTCTAAGCAGTTAAACCGTAAGCTGACCGACTCCGAAGTGTTTGGCTTTTCACAAATCAACTCCGAACACTGCCGTCACAAAATATTCAATGGCACTTTCATCATCGATGGCGATGAAAAGCCTTCTACCCTCTTCAAACTCATCAAAAAAACTTCCGAAGCTCACCCCAATAGCATCGTTTCTGCCTATAAAGACAATGTAGCCTTCATCAAAGGAGCTACCGTCGACCAATTTGCTCCTAAAACGGCTGATAAACCCGACTTTTATGAGGTAAAACCTTTTGAGGCAGTACTTTCATTAAAGGCTGAAACTCATAATTTCCCTACTACAGTCGAACCTTTTAACGGTGCAGCTACAGGCTCTGGAGGTGAAATTCGCGACCGCCTTGCTGGTGGACAAGGCTCCTTGCCTTTGGCTGGTACCGCTGTCTATATGACCGCTTATCCCCGATTGGGGGAAGACCGCCCTTGGGAACAGGCTATGAACGAACGCAAATGGTTATACCAAACCCCTATCGATATTCTTATCAAAGCCTCTAATGGCGCTACCGACTTTGGCAATAAGTTCGGGCAACCGCTTATTACCGGCTCTTTATTCACTTTTGAACACGAAGAAAACGGACGAAAATTAGGTTTCGACAAGGTTATTATGCAAGCCGGAGGCGTAGGTTACGCCAAAGCATCGCAAGCCTTGAAACACACACCCAAAGAAGGTGATAAAATAGTCATTTTAGGAGGTGAAAACTACCGCATAGGTATGGGAGGCGCCGCCGTATCATCGGCTAATACAGGGGCTTTCGGCGCAGGTATCGAGCTTAATGCCGTACAACGCTCTAACCCCGAAATGCAAAAACGCGCTGCTAATGCTATTCGTGCAATGGTCGAATCCGATGAAAACCCTATTGTTTCTATACACGACCACGGCGCAGGCGGACACCTAAACTGCTTGTCAGAACTTATAGAAGAAACAGGCGGAAAAATAGACTTGGACAAGCTTCCTGTAGGTGACCCTACCCTATCCGATAAAGAAATTATAGGTAACGAATCTCAAGAGCGTATGGGCTTAGTATTACCGAATGAGGCAATCGCTGCCCTTAAAGCGGTAGCAGAACGTGAGCGCGCTCCTATGTACGAGGTAGGAGTAGTAACCTCCGACCATCATTTCAGTATCGCTTCCAAAAAGAAAGGCACCCACCCTATGGATTTAGACCTAAAAGCTCTTTTTGGCAGCTCTCCTAAAACGGTAATGGAAGATACTACAAGCCCTATTACATATCAAGAACTTACGTATTACAATAGCAACCTGAACCAATACCTCACCCAAGTGCTACAACTGGAAAGCGTAGCTTGTAAAGACTGGCTTACCAATAAAGTAGACCGCTGTGTAGGAGGAAAAGTTGCTAAACAACAATGCGCAGGAGCACTCCAATTACCTCTGAACGATGTAGGAGTAATGGCACTTGATTACAATGGCAAAGAGGGTATCGCTACAAGTATTGGTCATTCGCCCTTAACAGCCCTCATTAGCCCTACTGCAGGTAGCCGCAATGCCATTGCCGAAGCACTAACAAATATAATTTGGGCTCCTTTAAAAGACGGATTGCAAAGTGTTTCTCTCTCGGCTAACTGGATGTGGGCGTGCCGCAATAAAGGGGAAGATGCTCGCTTATACGAGGCTGTACAAGCTGCTTCCGACTTTGCTATCGAATTGGGAATCAACATCCCTACCGGAAAAGACTCCCTTTCAATGAAACAAAAATACCCCGACGGCGATGTGATTGCCCCTGGTACTGTTATTATATCTGCCATAGGTCATTGTGACAATATTCAAAAGGTAGTAGAACCCGTATTTAAGAAGAACGGAGGAAATATTTACTACCTCAACCTCTCAGCCGATGAGTTTAAATTAGGAGGTTCGGCTTTTGCCCAAATCTTAAACAGAATAGGTAATGAAGCTCCTACGGTTAAAGATAGTGACTATTTCCGAAAAGCTTTCAACACAGTGCAAACCCTTATAGGCGAAGGTAAAATACAAGCCGGACACGATATAGGCAGCGGAGGACTTATTACTACCCTCTTAGAAATGTGTTTTGCCGAAAATGAAGTAGGAGCTACCATAGATCTTACCTCTTTGAACGAAGAAGACCTAATAAAAGTGCTTTTTGCCGAGAACGTAGGACTTGTATTACAAGCCGATGCTTCAATCGAAAACTCATTGAACGCACAAGGGGTATCGTTTGCTAAAATAGGAACGGTAACCACTTCCGAAGAACTTATTATTAACCATTTCGGAAAAGAACACCACTTCAACCTTCCCGAATTGCGCGATATATGGTACCTTACCTCTTACTTGTTAGACAAACAACAAACCCTGAACGACAAGGCTACAGAGCGTTACCAAAACTACTCCGAACAGCCTTTGCAATACACTTTCCCCGCACACTTCACAGGAGCAAAACTCGAACGCCCTCAGGGCAAACGCCCCATAGCTGCTGTAATACGTGAAAAAGGTAGTAACTCCGAACGTGAAATGGCTAATGCCCTTTACTTAGCCGGATTTGAGGTGAAAGACGTACATACCACCGACCTTATCAGCGGGCGTGAAACTTTAGAAGATGTGCAGTTTATAGGTGCCGTAGGAGGTTTCTCTAACTCCGACGTGTTGGGCAGTGCCAAAGGTTGGGCAGGAGCCTTGCTCTACAATGAGAAAGCCAAAAAGGCATTAGATAACTTCTTCGCCCGTCCCGATACACTTTCGGTAGGAATCTGTAATGGCTGTCAGTTGTTTATGGAATTAGAGGTAATTAATCCTGAACACGCCGAACACGGCAAAATGTGGCATAACGATAGTGGCAAACACGAAAGTGGGTTTGTATCGGTAACTATTCCCGAAAACAACTCTGTAATGCTTTCTACCCTTGCAGGCTGTACCTTAGGCGTATGGATTTCTCACGGCGAAGGCAAGTTCCATCTACCATTACCCGAAAGCCATTACAATATTGTAGGCAAATACGCTTATGAAGGTTACCCTGCCAATCCCAATGGCTCCGATTATGGTACAGCTATGCTCACCGACAATTCCGGACGACATTTAGTAACAATGCCCCACATCGAACGGTCTGTATTCCCTTGGCAGTGGGCGTACTACCCCGACGAGAAAAAAGCTGTAACTCCTTGGTTAGAAGCATTTATCAATGCCCGCAAGTGGATAGAAGCGCACTCATCTAAGTAAAATTGGTAAACAAAATCTTAAAAAACGCCATATTACAAGTTTAAAAATTACACTAAAAAGGGGCTGTATAAGCCCCTTTTATATTAAACTTTTGTTAAACTCATTTTTTCACTTGACAAGTACCAATTTATTCGTACCTTTGCAACGCAATGAGGGTGGTAGCTCATTGTAAACTTCAAATAATAGTTTTCATAATTTAAAGTTTTGGTTGGTTAATGAAGAAGTCCGATAAATCTTTTTTATCGGACTTTCTTTTTATTTACCCTTCTGATTCCTACAACCTGCCAATATAACTAACATCTTACAAATCTCTAAAATACTTATGAAAAAAGGGCTCTTCCTCTCGGAAAAGCCCTTTTTCACAATGCATATAAATACTACTACTAACTCCAAATTTAAATATCTTGTCAGCTTTTAAGCAAAGCCTCAAAATATGAATATTGTCACAATAGCTAATAAATGATTTAGTAATTTAATTTTTTTCAGTTTTGCTTTTATGAGTGAGAATGTTTTTATTAGTAATAACAATGTTTATTTAGCAATCTCTGTTTTTCTCAATCTTTCGCCTTAATGAAAATAGTATTATTTAAAATCCAATTTTTATCTAACAATGTTTCTTATAGCAATTCAGTAATTTTCTTTAATTCAGTTTTTTCAAGCAATTAATCATTTATTATAATTCTATGCACTATTTTAAGCCTTATGTTAACTCCCGTCGGCTAAGCCTTACATATAATATATAGAAAATAACGTGCCAAACTCATTATTTTTCTAAAAAATATCCTTAAAGCACTCACTATCAGCAGCTAATAATTTTAAAATTGTTTTACTGAATGTTAATATTTTTAAGGCATGTATACACACTATACATTAAAATTGTGTAATGTAACGTTAAAAAATACCCAATAAAGACTGCTTATTCCTCTTTAATAGATAACCTCACTGTTTCTATTTTGGTTTGTGAACACGCCTCTATAGTAATTGAAAAAGGCGGAATACGTATCATCTCACCTTGCGTAGGTATCTCTTCAGTATGCAGTAAAATAAAACCTCCAAGTGTTTCATATTCTTCACTTTCAGGTATTTCTAAACGATACGTTTCATTAAGGTACTCTACTTCTAAGCGTGCTGAAAAAAGGTATTCAGTATCTGATATTTTCTCTTCAATGAATTTCTCTTTGTCGTGTTCATCTTCAATTTCGCCAAAAAGTTCTTCTACAATATCTTCAAGGGTTACTAATCCGGAAGTACCACCGTATTCATCTAACACTACTGCCATACTTTTGCGTTTGCGAGTGAGTAGGTTCAGTACTTCATTTATCAGGATTGTTTCGGGTATATTGATTATCGGGATAAGAACTTCTTTAATACTTTTAGGGCGTTTAAACATATCAAACGAATGCACATACCCTAAAATATCATCTATATTTTCTTTATATATCAATATCTTTGAAAACCCTGAAGAGACAAAGGTACCTATCAAATTCTCAATAGATTCATTCAGTTCTACTGCTACTAACTCGGTGCGAGGTATCATTATCTCACGTGCCTTTACGCCCGAAAACTCTAATGCATTTTGAAACATCTGCACCTCACTATCCACTTCATCTTTCTGAGGCGCGTTTTCCATCTGTTCCGAAATGTAATCTACCAATTCTACTTTGGTGAAGGAAAGGGGCACATAATCACCTTTAGTTTTGAAGAAGACCCTGAGCACAAAGTCAGAAATCCACATTACAAAGATAGAAAAGGGGTAAAACAGCAGATAAAAAAAGTAGGCTGGGATAGCAAATACTTTAAGCAGCTGATTGGCATAAATTTGGAAGAATACCTTAGGCATAAACTCAGCAGTGATGAGTATGATAAGGGTTGAAATAATAGTATGCCACAGTACATTCTGAAAAAAATCGGGTAGTAGGGCAGTCATCACCTTTCCCATTTCAAAACCATACACTACTAAGGCAACGTTATTACCTACCAACATTGTAGCCAACAGCTGTGAAGGCTTACGTGTAAGTTTGGTAAGCACGTTAGCTATTATTCCTTCTTGTTTTTTTAGGATTTCGATATGCACCTTATTGGAAGACACATAAGCAATCTCAAACCCAGAGAAAAAGGCTGAAAGCACTAAAGTAGTGAGGATTATAAAAACGGAAATAGGGTCGACCATATTGATATATTAATTAAAAAACTTTGCCAAAGTTCGCAATAGCTTATTGTGCTATGACCTTTGGCAAAGTTATTTTTGTGTGTTATATTTACTTAGTAAGCTTCGCTTTCACTACTAATTCAATATCATCATCAATGAATTTATCTTTCAAATCATCGAATACTGATTTTGAACCATAGTTCACCCCAAAGTCTACACGATTAATCTTAAACGACTCGGAGTTGATAGTCAATTCAGTGTCGGCAATAGTAATTGTTGCAGGAAAAGCAACCTCTTTAGTTTTACCCTTCACAGTAAGGTCACCAGTAAGGGTTTTGCCGTCAAAGCTTTTAAATACAAAAGTAGCGGTAGGGTATTGCTGTACGTTAAAAAAGTGGTCTACTTTTTCAGGGTCAGTACCTTTAAGGTGCGCTTCAAGGTCTTCTTTGCCTTTACCAGCCTCAAGGTCAAGAACGGTAATGGTGTTCATATCCATTACAAATTCTCCTTTAGTAATAGCCCCATTTTCTACATTTACGCCTCCCGCAGTAACGTTAATAGTACCGTTGTGTTTGCCTGCAGGTTTGCTTCCTACCCACTCTACTACCGAAGTAGGACTTACCTTATAAGCAAAACCTTCTGCTACAGCCTCAGTAGTAGTAGCTTGCTCGGTAGTAGCTGTTTGAGTACCAGCATTTTGGTTGTTAGTGTTGTTACAGCTCGTAAGAGCCAAGCTTGCAATAATAGCTAAGCTAAGTGTGATTTTTTTCATTAGTGATATGTTTTTTAGTTATTCAAGGCGCAAAGGTACAAATAATTAGTCAATTAGCAAATGTGTTTTTATTAGCTAATTATTTTTTACCTGTTACTTGAGTTATCAAATTCAGTTTCTTCTTCTTGTTTTGCTGTTTTTGATACTCGTCAAACTGCATTAGCAAGTTGTTATTAGCACGAATAAGCGCATTAGTTTCTAACAATATACTAAAGTACAATTTAGTAGTTTTATGACTGGTTTCGGTAGTGCGTATCCGGTCTATTTGCTTTTGCACCATTTTAGAGAGTTGGTCTTTCAGCTCCTTACATTCTTGGAAAATAGGCGTTAGCTTGTTGTAATCATCACCTTTAAAGATTTCGGCTTCGGCTCTGAATACGCTTTCCATCTTATCCGAAATATATTTCAAATCTCTCATCTGATTAAATTTCAGGTTTTTGTGGTTGTTATTTACGTGTTCATAGCTGTTGAGAGTAATAGCCGTTAGGCACTGTGCCATATCTTGCAAGTAATCTAAAATAAGGATATAGAACTTACTTGAGGCTACCGAACTTTCGTTAAGTGACTTAATAAAGTAATACACATTACCTTTTAGTTCATCGAGTTCTTTTTCTAACTTTTTAGCGTTTTTCTTATTCTTAGTAAGTTTGCCGAGGTCTTGTGTAACAAGGTTTTTCACCACCTTGCTATAAAGCTGGTCTATACGGAAAATAGTTTCGGACACGTATGTAGAACTTTCTTTTATCACCCCGCTTATAGTAGCAAGGTCGGCACGTTCAAAGCGTTTTCCTTGAGCTTTTGCTTTTTGTTTATTGCGGTAGGCTATCGCATTTCTGATTAGGAGGAAGCCCACTACCATAATCATCAGTATAAGACCTATAACACTGCCGTAATAAAGGACTCCAGCCACTAAGAAAGCCCCTATAAAGGCAACGATAGCGGTTAAGAACCACCCTCCTATTACATTCAGTACGCCAGCCACGCGGTACACAGCACTATCACGCCCCCAAGCTCTGTCGGCTAATGAAGACCCCATAGCCACCATAAAAGTAACGTAGGTAGTAGAAAGAGGCAACTTAAACGAAGTACCTATTGCTATCAAGCTACTGGATACTACTAAGTTAATAGCCGCGCGTACAAGGTCGAAGGCAGGAAGGTCTTCTTCTTTTACATTAGGGTCGTCTTCTGGTTTTTCAAAGCGTTTATCAATAGCATCACTTAGTTTTTTTGGCATTACAAAGTTCACGGCATTGGCACAGATTACAGTAATGCGCACCAAGAAACGCGATAAGAAGTTTGATGAGAATTTCTCTTCGCCACCTTCACTTTGGCGTGATAGGTTCACCCCTGTATCAATTACGTGGCGTGCTTTTTTTGAGAACCACAAGGTCAGAATCATCACCCCACCGGTAAGCAATAAGATAGCTGTAGGAGTACTCATTTCATTTTCAGCTAAAGGACTCATCAGTAAGCCGTCGTGAGCCGCCCCGGAGCTATGCCATATACTATACGATTGGTAAGCCGCTACAGGCACCCCTATGAAGTTCACGAGGTCATTCCCTGCAAAAGCCATTGCCAAAGCAAAAGTACCACTTAAGATAATAATCCTAAAGATATTAACTTTCATACGGATAAGCACTTGTGAAAGTACCGAGTAGAAAACAAAACAGCTAATGAGTAGGGGGATAATATTGTCATCCATCCACGCAATGGCTTCTTTAGGGATAAAAGCTACATCTTTTAAGCCTTTAAATATAATAAAGTAAGTAAGTCCTGTGAGTGAAATACCGCCAAAAACACCGCCAACGTACTTCACTTGTTCCTGATATTTAAATGAAAAAACAAGTCTTGCCAAGTACTGAACGGCAGTTCCTACGGTAAAGGCTATAGCTACAGAGGTAAAAATACCCGCTATAATTTTGCCTGCTTCGGAAGTGTTGATATAGTCAAAAGCGTTAAAAAGAGATTCGCCGCTATTAAAGGTTTTGATAGTAGCTACACAAGTAGCAGCCCCTAAAAGTTCAAATACTATTGAAACGGTGGTAGAAGTAGGTAACCCGATAGAGTTAAAAAGGTCGAAGAGGAGAATATCGGCTAAAATAACAGCCATAAATATCACCATTACCTCGTTAAAATAGAAGAGTTGTGGGTTAAAAATACCTTTACGGGCTATTTCCATCATTCCGCTGGAGAACATAGCCCCTATGGCAACGCCCACACTGGCTACTATCATAATAGTACGGATAGTAGCTACCTTTGAGCCTACTGCCGAGTTCAAGAAGTTTGCCGCATCGTTACTTACGCCCACTACCAAATCAATTACGGCGAGGACTAAGAAAACGAAGAGCATAAAAATGTATACTTGTTCCATAACACTATACTAGTTTCACGGCACAAAAGTACGAAGTTTTTTTTATATCACAAAAAAAAGAGTTAGGTTTTAGTTAAAAAAAACAGAATAAGTTTTCCTTTGTGAGGGCGATTTGCCCCACTATGTGACTAAAAGTTCCTTTACACTACAACTTGTATAGTACAATGCCTTGGTCTATTGTTTTGTCTTCTATAATAGCTCTTAGTTGTTCATCAACAGTCATTCCTTCGGGAATTTCCGAGCTTCTTAGGGCTTCTAAAACCTCAGGCCTAAGCTCTTCTATAAAATAGTCACCATAAACATTGTGAGCCCATAATGAAATTACAGGTGGCATAAAATTAAGACTGCGATTGGGGTTATATTCTGGTTCAGACGATACTCTTATCACTTCTTGGGTAGCTTTTAAGTAGAAAAAGAAATCAAACACCAACTTTCTATCTCCATTTTTTGCACGGCTTACTAACTTAAACGATATGGCGTCTGCAGTTTCACATACAGGTTCGCGAAGATATTCTAAATAGTTTTCTCCTACAAATTTACCAGCGTCAGTAGCTTTATCCAAGAATGAGGCTTTCCAAACGGTTTTGGGATGTTGTATTACAATATGAGGAGTATAGGTACTATCGGAAAGTATGGTGTAGGTTGTATCCGAAAGTTTAGGGGTAAAGAAAAGATTATCGTTATTTACCCTTAATAGATATTGCCCCCCAGCAGCATCTTTTTGTAAAGGATAGGCTTTAAAACCCTTATACTGCACTGTATCACCATAACTTACTATTAAGTCGTATTCCTCTTCTAACCTTTTTCCCAACGAACCAATACACGATGCATTAAATCCAACTCCTTTGTGTTTGATTGAAAAACTTCCTAAAAAGCGTACCTCGCTTTTTACAAACTTGCCATCTAAGGTGTAGTAATGCATATACAGAATGTTATCGGTTACCACCAGCAAAGGAGTTTCGTTATTTTCATCTATTGAGATGGCGAAAGGCTGGGTATATTCACCAGGGCCTTGTCCTACTCTTCCTGCTTGCCCTATGTAGTTACCTTGCATATCAAAAATATAAACACTTTTAGTTTGGAAAGTATCCAACACAAAAATTCTGTTTTTGTACACCAAGATATAATCAATTTCGCCTATAGGTGTGCCTGTTTTCTTTAAAGGAATATATTGTACTTCCTTAACGTATTGCGTAGTAAAATCGAGGATACCTATAGTTTTAGCATTATCCGTTTTTATAATTGTCATAGCAGGGTTAGCAATGTGTTTCATTTCTTTGCTTTCCATTACGGCTTGTGCCATAGCTCCCCAATCTCTACTAATTTTAAAACTCTCTTTCTTGTTTTGGCAAGCTGTTATAAGTAATAATAGCATCAAATAAAAAATACGTTTCATAGCTTTTTTTTGCTTTGTTTCTTGTTATTCAATAAGTTAACGTTTCCTCCATTGTTAATCGCCTGCAAATATACTTCTTTTAGACTCATATAACCAAATTTTTGTTAAGATAAAACCGCGTTTCCTTACATCGAACTAACAAAAAAAGCAGCTGAAAGTCACCTTTCAGCTGCTCCTTAAAAATACTCTTTATATGGAAATAAGTCAATTTTAACTACTTGTTATTAATAGCTTTCAGCCAGCGGCGTGCTGCTTCCGAAGCTGCTATAAGCCCTCCTGCCGACATTATAATGTCCTTCAGCACCAAGCGTCCAGCTCCCGATAGGTAAGGGAACCCGTAATGAGGAGTTGGCAAATCGCCCCCTAAGTTAGGTACATACACCTCGGGAGTAGTGATGAGGAATGAAAGGGTTACAATACTCATTCCAAAAGTGAGCAAACCTCCTACCACTCCTATTTTAGGCGACCAAATCCCTAAGAGGGTAAGCAGCCCTATGATGCATATAAAAGTACCTAAGCCATAAGAGAAAATATAGGTATTATTCTCCTTATGCCAGTCTATATTAGCTTGCACCATTTTCCCTTCAGGGTTTTTGTGCAGTTTGTACTGAGGCACTTCTTTGCCTTGGTTACCCACACCGGTAACACCATTTTCATCAATAGCTGTTTTGCCCGAATTGGCATAGAAAAAGCTCATAAAGGGGCTGTTAGTCACAAAAGGCACAATGCCATCGGCTTCGTACTGACACACTTTAAGTCCGCCTATCCAAGCCATTACAATAAAGATAGCAACCCTGATAAAGTTCACAAAACAACGTTCGCTATCAGCTAAAAAAGATAATAATTTTTGCATACTGTTTCTGTTTAATTCTATATTAATTTCAGGGCGCAAAATTACGGCTTTTAGCTGTAATAGGAATGGATAAATAAGGTGATTACATAGACTTTTCGGCTACTACCGAAATACCAACACTTTCGCGGAAGTGTTTAGGTGAAAGTCCTACTTGTTTTTTAAAAAATCGGCTAAAGTAAAATTCATCGTCGAAGTTAAGGTATGAAGCTATTTCCTTAATGCTTTTGTAGGTAAGGTGCAGTTGTTTTTTAGCTTCGAGTACTAAGCGTTCTTGGAGCAGCTTAGTAGGGGTTTTGCCCAATAGTTTTTTGAGTTTTTTGCTAAAAGCATCAGGGGTAAGGCACAGCGCATCGGCATAGAAGCTAAGGTCACGCTGTTCAAGGAAGTGCTGTTCAATAAGCTGCTGGAAGTCCGTTACCAAGTTGTGTTCAGGCTGAGGAGGGGCTGCCTCTATTACAAGACTTTTCTCTTTGCTTGAGAGGGCTAAGATAAGCTGTAAGTACGAGCGCAGTACAGCACCCGAAAAAGGATTGTTTTCTTTCAGTTCAGCCGAGATATTTTTAAAAAGGGTATGTATTTGGGCAAAAGTAGTGGTACTGACCGAAAAATAAGGGTGCAGAAAAAGAGCGTTAAAGAGGAAGCCATTACAAGCCACTTCTTTTTTGTGGTATTCAATACAGTAAAAATCACCGTGAAACTGAAGTAGTTCAGGCTGTTCCGCCCCTTGTGGTTGCCACTGAAAATGCTGATAGGGCGAGAGGAACAGCAGCGTATGCGGCTCATAGTGGTAAAGGGTAGCATCTACCGAAAAAGAGCCTGCCTCTTTGAACATAAATATACAATAATTCTCCACACGTTGGGGTGTGGAGAATTGTTGTTGGGTAATATGTTGTACCGAAATATTATTCATAAATAGCAGCAATGCCAGGAAGCACCAATCCTTCAAGGCTTTCAAGCATAGCACCACCACCGGTGGATACGTAGCTCACTTTGTGTTCAAAGCCAAATTGTTTTACCGCTGCTACCGAGTCGCCCCCTCCTACAAGTGAGAAAGAGCCGTTTTTAGTAGCCTCAGCCACGTAATCACCTACGGCAATAGTACCTTTAGCAAAGGTAGGCATCTCGAACACGCCCACAGGCCCATTCCACAAAATAGTTTTAGAAGCAAGTATTACCGATTTAATATTTTCAAGGGTTTTAGGTCCTGCATCAAGCCCTTCCCATCCATCGGGTACAGCATTCACAGGCACCACTTGGGTTTTAGCCTCGTTGTTAAAATCATCGGCAGCTACCACGTCTATAGGGAGGTGTACCTCTACCCCTTTAGCTTTTGCTTTGGCAAGGATATCGAGAGCGAGGTCTAACTTATCGTCTTCGCATATCGAGTTACCTACCTTACCGCCTTGCGCTTTTACAAAGGTATACGCCATACCACCGCCTATAATTAGGTGGTTTACTTTATCTAAAATGTTTTCGATAATAGTAATTTTAGAAGATACTTTTGAGCCTCCAAGTATAGCAGTTACAGGTTTTTCACCGGTTTTCATCACCTTGTCAATACTTTCAATTTCTTTAGCAAGAAGGTAGCCAAAGCATTTGTTTTGAGGGAAGAATTTAGCAACGATAGTAGTGGAAGCGTGAGCGCGGTGCGCGGTACCGAAAGCATCGTTTACGTAAATATCGCCTAATTTAGCCAATTCTTTGGAGAAGTTTTCATCTCCTTTTTCTTCTTCTTTGTAAAAACGCAAGTTTTCCAACAAAACGATGCTACCAGCAGGAGCGTTAGCCACAGCTTTCTCAGCAGCCTCACCTATACAATCGTTTACGAAGATTACTTTTTTTCCTAATACTTTTTCTACTTCAGGAACAATGTGGCTAAGAGAGTATTTATCGTTGCGTTCCCCTTTAGGGCGACCTAAGTGGCTCATTAACACAGCCACACCACCATCGTTAACAATTTTGTTAATAGTAGGTTTAGCAGCCTCGATACGGGTGTTATCGGTTACTTTAAAATTCTCGTCCAATGGCACGTTAAAGTCCACACGGATAAGGGCTTTTTTGCCCGCAAAGTTAAAATTGTCTATGGTTTTCATATTGTAAAATGAATTATTATAAATTTTGAGCGACAAAGGTAAGGATTATTTTTTAATTAGCAAATTTTTCGTGAAGTTTTATAGGGCAAACCAATTTCACCACCAAGTGCAATTTTTCATCTACGCCGAAACAGAAAAATTTTCTGTTTAACCCTTCAGCATAGTCAGTGAGCTGGCGCAACCGAGTATGTCACAGCGAGCTGGCGCAGCTAAGTATGTGACGAACAATGAGCGAAACCCCAACATACTCCCAACAGAAAATTTTTCTATTTAACCCTTGAGCATAGTCGGTGAGCTGGCGCAACCGAGTATGTCACAGCGAGCTGGCACAGCTGAGTATGTGACGAACAATGAGCGAAACCCCAACATACTCCCAACAGAAAAATTTTCTGTTTAACCCTTGAGCGAAGGATGAGCGAACTATAAGCGAACTATGAGCGAAGGATAAGCCTCCTTACACCAAGCTGCCTCTTTCTGTCAAACCGCCTAAAAATAGTATATTTTTCTATTTTCTACCACAAACGCAGAAAAACAACTTTCCTACACTTCCTCCCTAAAACCCGATTCTTGACCTAATAAAACCAATTTTTTTGGTCAATTAAAAATAATGCAGTACTTTTGCCCCGTAAAAATGTAATGGCATTTTGTTTACAGTGTCCTTTTACACAAGCAGTAAAACAGGCACTTAAAAAGCGAATTACAAGCCTCTTCCAAGCGAAGAGGCTTTTTTTTATAATTCAACGAAAATGCAAATATGAGGATTTTTTATTGGACAAGGAATTTTTATTTGATTTTTCTTTTTGTTTTTAACTTGAATCTATACTTTAAAATTTCGGGAGCAAAGCCACAGGGTTTGGAGATAAAAAAATGAAGTAGTCCAAATATTAGCAAATAAAATATTCTTCCCTTCTGAAAGTTCACTAAAAATAGCACTAAAAAAATAAAAATATTTCTCTTTTATAAGTAAAAAAAAAACAGGAATTTTACACTATCTTTATAAAGTTATCAAGAATTATGAATCATTTTTTTCATTCCCTCAAAAAATTAAGAGTTTAGAGCATTTTAGCAGATAACATTTTTTTACAAGTATTGATTTTACAAAGAATCAAATGTTAAACTTAAGTTAAAATTACACTTGCTTATTGACACGTATTTTTTTTATATATATATTTGTGCCGGAAAAAGGAAGTAACCGATGCCTTACCCAAAGAAGGTTTGATTTTCCAGTATTAAAATATAAATAGCTATGGAAACAAATGTAAACAAAGTGCAAGCTCTTGAGTTTGACGAAAAAGCTTTAGTAAATGCGTTTGAAGTAGAGGAACTTGAAAAACGCTATGAAATGGGGTGGATGAAAGTGGGTGTTATAGGTGCCCCTGAGGGATATGACCTCCCAAGTGGTAATTTAGTCCCTATGGATGATGTTAGTAATCTAAGCTATCCTATTTAGGATACTATCTGAAAATAGTAATTTCAGATAGTATTTGACTTTTACTTTATTAAAAGACTACTCCTTTTTATGAGTAGTCTTTTAATACTAAAATAAAATTACTATGAAAAATAACATAATTATTGTTTTTGTATATACCCTTGTGATACCATTATCTTTCTCTCAAAATACTATCTCTAAATACCTTGTAGATAAAGATACTAAAGCACCTCTACAGTCTGCTACTATCCATAATGTTAATGATTACACCATTGCTAATGCTGATGGGTACTTTGTGTTCTATTCTGCTAATGACAGCATTACTATAAAAATGTTAGGCTATGAAACACTCAAAACTACTTTTAAAGCCCTTAGCCACACTAAAGATACATTGTATCTTACCCCTAAACCCTTTCAGTTAGACGAAGTAACCCTTTCTAACAAAAACATTATACAAGAAGCCTATAATCACGCCTCTAGCAATTATCCTATGGAACCTTTTGTTGAAGATTTCTTCTTGCGTTGTATCCTCAAA